>VGXG01000024.1 GCA_016873395.1 Nitrospira sp.
AGCTGCTGCTCAGCAAGCAGGTGGACGAGGTGATTGCGCCGGGCGCCGAAGGGGAGTTCGGCGTCCTGCCCGGCCATTGCCATTTCCTGTCCACGCTGAGGATCGGCGAGCTGCGCTACCGCATCGGCGACGTGACCTCCTACATGTCGGTCCTTTGGGGCTTTGCTGAAGTCACGCCGACGAAAGTGACCCTCCTAGCCGAGGTCGCCGAGAAAGCCGAGGACATCGACGTGGAACGGGCCGCGGCGGCCGTCGAGAAGGCCCAGAAGCGTCTGGAAGTCGGCGGCCTCCCGTCCGAGCTCAAGGAAGCCCAGATCAGCTTGGAAAAAGCCCGCCTCCGCCAGAAGATCGCCGAACGCGCGCAACGCAGATAGCCCTACGTCCCCGGATTAAACCAAGACTCGGCTGACGAACGGCGGATAGCGGGGTGATGCAGCCTTTCGCTGCCGGCACCTCTCGCAGCATCACGGAGAAGCGGCTGACGAAGGGTGGGCAGTTCCGGCGTCGGCATGATGCCGCGTTGATCACACCGCCACCAGCGTCTTCGACCATCCCGGTCGCCTCATAGGATCGCAAGAGTCCGGCGCCCGGCACCACCTCGGCCTTCGACATCTCGTTCCCGCCATGCCGAACGCCTCCATGCCCAACCCTTCCAGCCGCCAACAAGATAAAAACAAATCAGACGGCAGACCGCTACAAGTCTGTCGCCTGAACGCTTCGCTCCGTTTGGTGTCTTGCTGCCCGCCGTTCGGTCGCTCTGGGTTATCCGTGCTATCACTCTGAAGGACGCCGCTGCATGCCTCCTGGTGAAAATACCCCTTCCAGCCGAGGCAAAACAAAAAACAGTGCGCGGGACAGGTCGCTTACAAACCTGTCCCGCAGGAAGCTCAGACTCAGACCATACATTTCTGCCCATTATGAGTTACAATGCCCGTAAATCAACCCCCTTATGAATGCCACAACGGGCACATCATGGAGCTCTAAGTGCTCGTAACACGGGTTTTGGGTGACTGCCCGGGGTGCGGTGGGAAAAGCAAATTCGGAAACGTATCCGTCCGCGGCAACTTTGTTCTTCGAGGTTGCATGAGCTGCAAGTATAGGACAACCGTTTCTCTTCCCGCCCTCCGAAAGAAGATTCTTTACCTAGACCAGTTTTTCTTCAGCAGTGCCTTTCACGAACGCGACCCTCGATTTGTGAAGGCAGCGGCGCGAATCCGTGAGATTTCCGCGATGCAGCTCTTAGTGGCGCCGTTTTCGTCTATTCACGAAGACGAAACTCACCTGTGGCGAGGATACGACGGCAAAAACAAAGACAATTTAATGGAGTTCATCAAGACTACTTCACGAGGCCATAAGTTCGAACGCAGGCACAACGTCGAACAAACTCAAATCGTCCGAGCGTTCAAAGCTTTCGTGTCAGAAAAAGGAGAGTCCCACAACCTCCAAGATCGTGATGCTGTTGCTGGAGATATTCATGGATGGGATGACTACTTTAGAATCGATGTCGGTCGCTACATAGGCGATATTGAGCTAATGCGAGACTTAAAGCGACAGTCCATTGAAAACCTAGTAGACGTTTTCCCAAGCTGGCGGAATTCCACCAACACCTTCGAACAAGATGTAGCTGCTGAGGTACGGGCAGCCGCAAAAGGGTACCTAGAATCCTATATTCAACATGCCGCTCGGCTAATTAGCGGCGACTATAATGCCTTATTTGATTCGCCAGAAATATCAATGGTAGTCGAGTCGCTCCTACATTGTTTGCCTGATAATGTTCCCCTAGAGGGGCAACTGGAGCGCATCGGCGCATTCTTCAAATCCTCGCACTTTTCGGAAGTGCCCTTTATACGGCTTTCAGCGCGGATATATGCAACGCTAAAAGCTATGGTTAAGAGAGGGGCATATGTAGACCGAGTAGACGCGATACGGCGTTTGAGTGGCTTCTTTTTGGACGTGAAGCATGTTTCCACGTATGCGCCATACTGCGATGCTTTCATAGTAGATCAAGCAATGGCTTCTATTGTTGCCGATCCACTGGTCGGACTTGAAAGGGCATACGCAGTTAGGGTTTACAGTCTGAATAACTGGGATAAGTTCCTTTCGTGGTTGGATGGGTTGGAGTCAGCTATGACGCCAGAGCATCGCGCTGGGCTCGTTGCGGCCTATCAGTGAAGCGAATAAAGGGGGCAGGAGTCTTTTAGCCGGGCCGCTCAGGAGGCGATATGCCGGCGGAGCCGGGCGCAATGAAGAATGAACTTGAAGGCGTCGTGGCGCTGGCCGAGTTGGTCCAGTACCAGCCCGGCGCGGTCGTCAGTCGTACCATCGTCAAAAAGGCAGCGGGCACCGTCACGGCCTTTGCCTTCGACCAAGGCGAGGGCCTCAGCGAGCACACAGCGCCCTTTGACGCGCTTGTGCTCATGATTGAGGGCGAGTCTGACATCTCAATCACCGGGGTTCCTCATCGTGTGTCCACCGGCCAACTCTTGCGGCTTCCGGCCGGTCGGCCGCACGCTCTCAAGGCGGTGACGCGGTTCAAGATGCTCCTAGTCATGGTCAAGGCGTAGCGTTCTATAATCAGAGGAGAGAACAGGGACGCCTTTTCTAGGCTTTCTTATAGGACGAGCCAGTCGCGGAGCGCTTGATCAAGTTTCGACAGATCATGTGCCGAGAAGCGTTCAAAGGCGAAAATCCACCGTCCACGCGGAACACCTCGACTTTTGGCCAGATGAACGCTATGGCCCCAGCGGGATCGTAATCACAATTGCGCCCATGACGTCGTTGGCTTTGAAATCGCGCTTGGGGCTCTTGGGGTGGGCGTTGTGGCAGCCGATGCAGGCCTGGGCGACCGCTCGGTCTGCGTAGATCGCCTGGAACTGCTGCGTCCCGCCGCTGGTGACAATCCCGCTGTACCGACGTTCCGGGTTGGCCCGGACATCCTCCAACCCCTTGCGTTCGAACTCGGTCGTAGCCGCATTCTGGGGGTTGATCGGCCACAGACCGATCAGGCGATACTGGACTCTGGTCCCGGTCAGCGACGCCAGCTCGCTGGACTCTTTCAAAAACTGGGCGGGTAACGGCAAGGTGTGAGAGCTCCGCCAGTCCTCCGACGCCACGATCTTGCCTTTCTTCTGCAGCCGTTCCACGACCTGGATCGTGTAGAAGGTCCGGTCCGCCTCGATGACGGCATGCAGATAGTCGGCGACCGTCTCCAGCGGAACGCCGCCCTGCGTCTCGGCCCTCGTTCCCTCGACCGGGAGACCCCAGAGTCCCGCGGCTGCCACGACACCGATCACCATCCCCCACAATCGTCCTCTACCAGACATGGCGTACCCCCTTTTCACCGGACCGGCCTCCACGGTTCTGGCCCTCATCTTATGCTTTTTCAGGCGAAGAAGATACTCATTCTCCCTCCCCTTCATATTGCCGAACGAAGCTGCTACTCTACGCCGTGCATACGCAACCCATGTCCCGCGCCATTCAGACGGCCCCATCGGAGTTCGTCGTAACCTCGGGCGAATCGCCCAAGCGGCTCGATGTGTTTCTCGCCAATCGCGAGCCGGACTTGTCCCGTTCGGCGCTCCAGCGGCTGATCACCGACGGCCGCATTCGGATCAATGACCAGGCTGTCAAGCCCAGCCAGAAGATCAAGCCGGGCGACCGGATCACGCTGGAGATTCCACGGCCGGAGCCGCTGGAGATCAAGCCGGAGCCGATCCCGCTGGATATCCTTTTCGAGGACGACTCGCTCGTGGTCCTGAACAAGCAGGCCGGCCTGGTCGTGCATCCGGCGCCGGGGCACTGGTCCGGCACCCTCGTCAATGCGCTGCTGCACCACTTCGATCGGCCCGGCGGCTCTCTCTCCACGATCGGCGGGAAGGAGCGGCCCGGGCTGGTGCATCGGCTGGACAAAGAAACCTCCGGCGTCATGGTGGTGGCGAAGACCGACCAGGCCCATCGGTCTTTGGCCGCCCAGTTCAAGCTTCACAGCATCACGCGTGTCTACGAGGCGCTGGCTTGGGGTGTGATCAAGAAAGCCGAGGGGGCCATCGAGCTGGCCATCGGACGGGATACGAAGGAGCGCAAGAAGTTCTCAGCCCGCACGGCCAAGCCGAAGTCCTCGTCAACGGGTTACAAGGTCATTCGCCGACTCGGCAAACAAGCCACGCTGGTCGAGCTGTTCCCCAAAACCGGCCGCACGCACCAGATCAGGGTCCACCTGGCTGCCCTGGGCCATCCGGTGCTGGGCGATCCGACCTATGGCGGCCGCAAAGTGAAGGCCTTGGACCTTGTCACGATCCCGCGCGTGATGCTGCATGCGCGCACGCTGGGGTTCGTGCATCCATCGACCGGCCGGTCACTGACGTTCACGGCCCCACGCCCGTCGGACATGGAAGCGGTGGTGCGGACCTTGACAGGCGGGGATGGGCACGGTATGTCTCACGCTCGTTGAGCGGCATGGTCAAGGCAGTGATTCTCAGGCGGGAGTCTATGGAGACGGGCGAAGCCCTGGATTTGATCGGCAGCCTGGTGGCGGCGCTCAAGGGCTATACGGCGAAATTACCCGCTGTGGTGCACCTTGCGGCCATGCCAGGCGGGCTCAAGCCCCAGCCGGAAGCGGTCACCGCGTACGAACAGGTTGTCTATCGGTTCCGATCACAGGCCGCCGCGTCGGCCTTCAAGCGGCTCAGCGAGCCACTGATCGACTCGCTGGAAGCGTTTGAAGCGGGAGAAATCCTCAAGGCCGTGCAGCCGCTCCTGCTGGCGCTCGATCTCCTGGAGCTCATGCAGCGCGAGAAAACCATCGCCGTCGCGCCGGCCGAGGAAGGCCGCCTGCGCGATTATCGCGCCGCGCTCCACCGCATGATGCCGGGCAAGGAACCGGAACTGGAAGGGGCAGGGAAAGGACTGTAAGATTTGGGGAAGCTGTCAGCCATCAGCTCTCAGCCATCAGGTTCGGAGAAAGGTCATCGAATCGAGAGGTCCGTCTGTAGAGCTGAGCGCTGACGGCTGATTGCTTAAGTCAGTGGCCCATTTTCGGACCGGCTGCATTGGCGCCGACCGTGACCAGCTTGAATCGCACGGTCTGTTGGCAGTGGGGACAGGTCATGCTGATCGTGTTTTCGTCGAGCATCTGGATCTGCTCATCCTTGACCCACATGAGCTTCGTGCACTTGGGACAGGCTCGGACTTGCGTCGCCATCGATCGACCTCAACGATGATTCATCTGCGCACCGAGACAAACATCAGGCCCTACTCTAATACAAGGGAGCCGTCTCTCTCAAGAGCATGATCACGTTTTCGGAACGCAAGGATTTCGATCCGGCCCAACTCCTTCGGCTCTATGCCCAGGCTCCCTGGGCCCAGGAGCGCACCCGGGAAGACATCCGCGAGATGCTGGCCCAGACGGACCTGGCCATCTCGGTCTGGGAGAGTGATCGCCTGGTTGGGTTCGGCCGGGTCCTGACCGACTATGTCTATCGGGCTTCGATCTGGGACGTGATCGTGGACGAAGCCTACCAGGGCCAGGACATCGGCAGCGAGATTATGCAGCGCATCCTGCACCACTCGTCGCTGAAACGCGTGGAACTGTTCTGGCTCTGCACCAGGGACAAACAGGCCTTTTACGAGAAGCTGGGCTTCAGCGCGAACGAGCAGACCGGCATGGTGTGGGACAGAGCAAAGCACGCCAAACCGCAGTGATGACCGATGACTCATTACCCGACCGTTACCCGCCGGAGCCGTTTGGGAGAGAGCAGGACGGAGAGAAAGAAGAGCGTCGTCGCCAGGAGGACAATGGCGGGGCCTGACGGCAGGTCCCACACGTAGGAAAGCAGCACCCCGCCGACCGCCGAGGCCACCCCGATCGTCACCGCGTAGGCCGTCATGCGGGAGAGGCTGTGGGTGAGCTGGTAGGCGGTTGAGGCCGGAATCAAGATCATCGCAAAGACCAGAATCGCGCCCACCGTCTTGAGCGACACCACGACCGTCAGCGCCACCAGCGTCAGCAGTAGGTAAAAGATGCGCCGCGCCGGCACGCCAGAGGCTTCGGCCATTTCCTGGTCGAAGGCGATAAAATACAGCTCCTTGGAGAAGGCGAGCAGGACTCCCATGACGATCAGGCTCAACAGGAGAATTGCGCGGAGTTCCTCCGGCGTCACCGACAGGACGCTCCCGAACAAGTATCCGTAGACTTCGGCGTTGTACCCCTTCATCAGCCCGATGAACAGGATGGCCAGCGCCATCGTGGCGGTGTAGAGAATCCCGATCGAGACGTCCAGCTTCATCCGCCCCTGCTCTTCCATCACGCCGGTGATCCAGACCGTCACCAGCCCGAACACCACCGCCAGCGGCAAGGGCGGCAGCCCGACCAGGTAGGCGAACGCGACGCCGGCAAAGGCTGCGTGGGCGGTCCCCGCCCCGACAAACGCCAGCCCGCGCAGGACGACGAACACGCCGATCACGGAGCAGACCGCCCCGACCAGCGCCGCCGCCAGCAGCGAGCGCTGCATGAACTCGTATGCGAGCATCTCGACCATAGAGCCGGGCTAGGGGCGAGCGGCGAGCGGCAAGAGGCGACCACTGATCGGATTCATTAAGCCTCTAGCCACTTGCCTCTAGCCTCTCGCCATTCCTTTACCGGTGATGGTGATAGTCCTCGACAATCACGAGATCCTTCTCCGTGATCACGAGGTCCTTCCCATACACTTGCCGCAGCAGGTCCGGCCGCAGCACCTCGTCCGGCGGGCCGGCTGCGTAGAGACGGGTCTTGAGCAGCACGAGCCGGTCCACGTGGGGTCGAATCATGTTGATGTCGTGGGTGATCAGCAGGATCGTCAGCTTCAGGTCCTGATGGAGGCGCCGGATCAGATCGACCACGCTGTGCTGGGTGGTGATGTCGATGCCGGTGGTCGGTTCGTCCAGCAGCAAGACCTCCGGTTGTTGCGCGAGAGCCCGTGCGATGAAGACCCGCTGCTGCTGGCCGCCTGACAAGCCTCCCAGCGCGCTGTCCCGGTGGTCCTGCATTCCCACGTTGTTCAAGGCGTCCAACGCGATCTCGCGGTCCCGCCCGGTTGGTCTCCGGAAGAGGCCCAGCGCCCCGTAGCGGCCCATCATGACAGCCTCCAGCACCGTGATCGGGAAGTTCCGGTCCAGGGTTCCCTTCTGCGGGAGATAGCCGATGCGGGCCCGATGGTGGCAGCGCAGTTCCTGGCAGGCGCAGTCGAAGATCTGCAGGCTGCCCCCCATCGGCTCCATGAGTCCCAGGACCGCCCGGCAGAGGGTCGTTTTCCCCGACCCGTTCGGCCCGATCACCCCGACGAATTCCCCTTCGGCGATGTCCAGCGAGATGTCCTGCAAGGCAATGACGCCGGGGAACCCGAAGGTGGCGTGGGCGAAGCGGATGATGGTCTTGGTCATGGTTCAGGAAAAGTCGGAAAGTCGAAAGTCTTAACGTCTTCGGACTTGACGACTTGATGACTTTAAGACTTGAAGACTTTTGACCGGCTTTCGGCTCAATGTGTCTTCGCAGCCTCTAAGGCTTCCGCGAGCCTCGTGACATTATACCGGAGCATGTCCAGGTAGGTCTCGGTGCCGGCGATGCCGCCGGGGAGCGCCGTCAGCATGACCACGCGGGCGCCGGTCTCCTGCGCCAGGACTTCCGGGATCTTCTGGTTCAACTGCGGCTCCGACACCACCACGCGGATATGGTCCTTGCGGATCGCGGTGATCAGCTCCTGGAGATGACGGGCTGAGGGCTCCGCGCCGGCCTGTCTGACGATTTCACCGGCAATCTGGAACTTGAACCGGCGCGCGAAATAGGGCCAGGCCGGATGGTGCACGATGATCCGCCGGTCGGGAACACGGCTCAGCCGTTCCGCCAACTCCGCCTGAAGCTGGTCGAGTTGACGAAGGTAGGCCGCCTGGTTGTCCCGATAGGCTGAGGCATGGGCGGCATCCGCTGCGATGAAGGCTTCCGTGATATGCCGCGTCATGATCTTGGCGTTCTCCGGGTCCAGCCAGATGTGAGGATTCCCCTCCTGGTGGTCCCCTTGCAGCGTAAATCGTCCGTCCGCTTGCAGTTCGCCGGCTCCCTTCGGCGGCTCGTGGTCCCGAAGGAGCGCGATGCCCTTGCTTGTGGTAATCACGACGAGCCGGCTGTTGCCTGAATTCCTCACCAGGCTGGCGACCCAGACTTCCAGTCCAAGCCCGACCTCGAGCAGGACCCTGGCCTTGCGGACCGCGACCAGATCGCTGGGCTTGGGCGAATAACTATGCTCGTTTTCCAGGCCCGACAGGAGGGACACGACGCGGACGCGAGAGCCTCCGACATGCTCCGCCAGGTCTTTGAGCACCGGGATTGTGGCGATGACCTCGAGGGGCTCGGCCTCGCGAGGTTGCTCCGCAGCGTCAACCGTCGCCCAGGCAACCAGGCACAGCACCGGCGTCATGACAGCGAGCATGATCTTCGCACGAGAGGATCCGGCCGGCATGGGCGGGACCGTAACACCGCACTCCGGCAAAGTCAACGAACCGGAAAGCCCGCAATTCAGCTTGACCCCCCTGCAAGACTTCGGCTAGCCTGCCACCTTGTGAACGTGATCGGCTTGATGTCCGGAACGTCGGGCGACGGTGTAGATGCGGCGCTGGTCTCCATCCGAGGGACCGGCCTGAACCTCACCGTGACGCAACGGGCGTTTTGTCCGACCCCCTACCCGGCCTCGCTGCGGCGTCAGGTCCTGGCGGTCTCCACCAAAGGGACGGTGGCGGAGGTCTGCCATCTGAACGCCGTGCTGGGCGAGTGGTTCGCCAAGGCGGCGATGAACGTGCTCGCCCGGGCGCGCCTCCGCCCTTCCGATGTCCATCTGATCGGATCGCACGGGCAAACCGTCCATCATCTCCCCAAGCCGATCCGCGTGCCCGGGGTCGGCCCGATCCGCTCGACGCTGCAGATCGGCGAGCCAGCGGTCATCGCGGAACGGACCGGGATCACGACCGTTGCCGATTTCCGCCCCCGCGACGTGGCGGCCGGCGGAGACGGAGCCCCGCTGACCCCCTACGTCCATTATCTCCTGCTCAGAGCCGGCCGGCGCTCCCGGCTGGTCGTCAATCTGGGCGGCATCAGCAACGTGACCTACTTGCCGGCGGGTGGAGGCTTGAGCGATGTCCGTGCCTTCGACACGGGACCGGGCAACATGGTACTGGATGCGCTGGTCTCGCGCATGACCGGCGGCCAGCAATCCATGGATCGGGGCGGCAGGATGGCGGCCAGGGGCAGGGTGGACGTGCGGTTGCTGCGGCAGTTGCTGGCCCATCCCTTCTTTCACCAACGGCCCCCTAAATCCACCGGCCGGGAGGAGTTCGGCGAGGCCTTTCTGGCGCGGTTGCAAGCCACGGGGCGTCGGCGCAAGCTCCGGCCGGAAGACCTCCTGGCCACTTGTTCCCTGGTGACCGCCATGTCGATAGGGATGGCGCGCCGCTGGCTGAAGGGGAACATCGACGAAGTCGTGGTCGGGGGCGGAGGAACTAACAACCGGACGCTCATGCGGAACTTGGCCGCCGTGTTCGATCCGACGCCGGTGCGGACCTTCGACGAAGTCGGATGGGACAGCAAGGCCTTCGAGGCAGTGGCCTTCGCGGTCCTCGCCTACCAGACGCTCAAGGGTGAGGCAACCAATGTTCCGGCTGCCACCGGCGCCGCCCACCCGGTTGTACTTGGGACAATCGTACCCGGGGGCCGGCGATGACCGAGTGGCTGATCGCAACGAGCTTTCTGCTCGTTGGCGGGCTGGGGTGGTCCTGGCCGGGAAAAAGAACGGGGCAGAAGAAGGCCGGCCAGGCCTCCGTGCCGGCCGACATCTCGCTGCAGGCCCAGCCGTTGCTGACCGAAGCCGAGGCGTTCTTTTACAATCTGCTGCGCTTGGCCGCCCAGGATCACTACCTGGTCTTGGCGCAGGTGCCTTTGTGGTGCCTGCTCGACGTCACGGCATCAGATCGTGACGTGCAGGCCTCATTTCTGAAACGCATCGCACTCAAGCGGGTTGATTTCGTCCTGGTCCATCCGGGTACGAGGACCGCCGTCAAGGTAGTCGAACTGGACGACGGTTCGGACGTCTCCCCCGGGCGGCAGGCGCGGAATCGGCTGGTAGAGGCGGTCTTGAACGAAGCCGGGATCGAGTGCATCCGCCTGAAGGCCCCCCAACCCTCTACGGTCTCCCAACTGGCCAAGCTCCTGGGCATTGAGCCCCCCGATTAGCAGGATGCTGAAAAAGTCCGCCAGCTTTGTTCTCGCATCGCTTAGAGGCTCCACGTACGGCAAAGAGTACGCATCGCCTCCTCGCTCGCTGCGGCCGCGCTGGACGGCCTTTTTGACCATCCTGCAGGGCCACTGCGCCGGCATCCGAGACGTTCTCGCTCCGACGGTTACAAGGGGACAAGAACAGTTTTTCAGCAGCCTGTTAGACCGTTCCTCCGGCGGATACACCGGGCCCCGGCGTCGCGTCGTTCCTCGTCGGTCCGCTCACTTGACCGGCCGATTCAGCCGCACCACGATCGCGCCCATCAGGTCCCCTTTCTTGAAATTTCTCCAGGGACTGTTCGGGTGGTTGTTATGGCAATCCACGCAGGACTGCACGATGGCAATGTCCGCCGACACCCCCTTGAACTGCTTGCCGTCCGCGAACGTGAGGACCGACAGTTGCCGATCGGTCGCCAGTTGCGTCAGTGCGTCAGTCTCGGCCTGGGTTTTCGGCAGGTTGCTCTTGTACACGGGGGTGAGGCCGATGAGGCCGATTTCAAACGAGCTGATGTCGGCGCCGGCGGCTTTCACGAACTGGGCCGGCAAGGGAATGGCATGGGCGTCCTTGATCCATTCCTCCTTCGATTGGACGCCGCTTTCCTTGACCCGCTCGACGATGTTGATCACGTAGGCCGTGCGGAAGGCCTTGACCGTTTCCAAGATATACCGTGCGGCCATATCCAGCGTCACGTCCTGCGCCTGTCCCGCCGGGACCGAGAGGCCCAGGATGGCCGTCCCTACCAGTGCCGCAATGAATCCGATTTTCGCCCCGACTTTCACCTTCGTTTGCCGTCGATGCATGAAGTCCTCCATACCGCGCTTGCTAGAAAGTAGTCAGTTTTCAGTCATCAGTCATCAGTCTTCAGTCATGAAACTGAAAACCGAGCACTGAGGACTAATAACTTTTCCTTTGCTGTGAGCGGAGAGTTATTTTGCCTCCCGTAGGCTTAAATTCTTCAAGCTTGCTAGCGAGTAGTAAGTTTTCAGTCATCAGTCTTCAGCCATGAAACTGAAAACCGAAAACTGAGGACTGATAACTTTCCCTTTGCTGTGAGCGGAGAGTTCCTTTGCCTCCAGCGAGCTTTGTTTGAATGCCAACACAGCCGTCTTTGCCCGGATCAGACAGGGGGCCGATGATACTGCAAAGCAGAAGACTGCACAAGGGATCGATTCCGACTGCGTAACGTGGTACAAAGGACTCGGCAACTTCAGACAACAGGAGGGTAGCCGATGAATCGGAAAGAGTACGGCACGATAGCGGCGCTGGCATTGATGGCAGGACTGGCGGGAGGGCTCTTGGCCGGGCGGTTTTTCGTCGATGAACCGGCGATGGCCCAGCAGCGGTACAAGGTGGTCAATTCGGAAGAGTTCCTGTTGGTGGACCGGTCCGGCAAGACTAGAGCCGGACTCGGCTTGGACCCCAAGGGAGAGATCGGCTTTATCCTTTACAACAAAGAGGGCACTAGGAATCTGTACATCTCGCCCGACGAGAACCATGTTTTGCAACTGAAGGATAAAGAAGGCAGGGTCCTGTGGTCCGCCCCGTAAGTAACGGGCCGTGCGCGGGCCGCCCTGCGCAGCACCGGCCAGAGAGGTGGAAAACGATGCGGCCGATGAAGCAAGCGGGACTTGCGTTGATGATGGTCATGCTGGTGAGCGCCGGCTGCGCCAGCGGGCCCCAGCCCGGCGTTGCCGGCATCTACAATACCTGGGACGACGTGATCAACCGGTGGATCGGGAAGCAGAAGACCGATCTGTATTACGAGCTGGGTCCGCCCAACCTACACCCCAAGGAATCGTCGGACGGCTATACGGAAATGGTCTGGGACTTTGCGATCGACCGGATGCCCGGCCAGGCCGATGAATACGGGACGCTCCCCCTATACGGCGCCAACGTGAACTGCCAGCTCATGTTCATCGCGAACCAGGATGGGCTCATCGTCTCGGGGCGCCGCATCGGCTGCGACTAACCTACCAATCTGCGCCGAGCCGGTCCACGATCACCTGATGGACGACGGCGTGCGGGCCGAGCGTAGCCAGGTACACGGCCGTCTCCGCGATGTCATAGGGGCTGATCTGTTCGCTCCGGAGAATCTCGTCCGGCGGGGCATCCACGAGCCCGTCGGCCACCCCGCCGGGACAGATGGCGCTGACCTTGATCTTGTAAGGCCGCCCCTCATCGGCCAGCGATTTCGTCAGGGCCATGATCCCGTGCTTGGACGCGCTGTGGTGCTTGTCAGTAGTACGCCATTGGCGTATAGTATCGTATGCGCTTCGTCGAGACGCCCGTCTTTACAGCCGCCATTCAGCGGCTGCTCGACGCTGAGCAATACCGCCGACTCCAGATTGCGCTCATGTTGCGGCCGGAACAGGGACCCGTCATCGGCGGCTCAGGTGGGCTGCGAAAGGTGCGATGGGCCAGAGCCGGAGGTGGGAAGCGCGGCGGGGTCCGGATCATCTATTACTGGGCGCGTGCGGAGACGGTGTTATACATGCTGTATGCCTACACCAAGAGTGAGCAGGGCGATCTCACACCGGGGCAGGTCCGAACCCTGGGTCGCCTTGTTCGGGAGGAGTTCAAATGAAGAAAGCGGCGTTTCAGGAACTGCTGACGAGCGTGCGGCAGGCTGGCCGGATAAGGCGTGGAACTCTCAAGGCATCCCGTGCGACGGTGTTCCGCCCAGCCGACGTCAGAGCGGTGCGTGCAAAGATCGGCGCCTCGCAGACTGAATTCGCGCTGATGATCGGAGTGAGCGTTGCGACGCTCCGTAACTGGGAGCAGCGGCGACGCACGCCGGACGGTCCGGCGTTGGCCCTGCTCCGGGTGGCGGCGAAGAACCCCAAGGCGGTCGCTGATGCGCTGCACGGCGACACAAAGCGAGGCGCAGCCTAACCATGTGCTGAACCGGAGCGGTAGGCCGTACGGGCTCGGTTTGACAGTCGCCTCAGTCATCATCAACCACCGCCTTTGACCCCTCTTCCGCCGGCAAGAGGATCAAGGTCTCACCAGTCCGCACCGAGCCGATCCACGATCACCTGATGGACGACCGCGTAGGGCCCGAGCGTGGCGAGGTACACGGCCGTCTCCGCGATGTCATAGGGGCTGATCTGCTCGCTGCGCAGAATCTCGTCCGGCGAGGCGTCCACGAGCCCGTCGGCCACCCCGCCGGGGCAGATGGCGCTGACCTTGATCTTGTAAGGCCGCCCCTCATCGGCCAGCGATTTCGTCAAGGCCATGATCCCGTGCTTGGACGCGCTGTAGGTGCCGGTCCCTGCCCACGCTTGAATCCCGCAGACGCTCGACATGTTGAGGATCGTGCCGCCGGTCTTCTGCTTCATCATCTGGCGGAACCCGGCCCGACAGCAGAAAAAAGTGCCCCGCAAATTCGTATTCAGGACGCGATCGAAGTCGTCCGTGCCGGTGTCGGCGATCCGGCTTCCGCCACCGATGCCGGCGTTGTTGACCAGAATATCGAGCCGGCCGTACGCTGCGACGGTGTCCGTGATAAGCCGCTCGACCTGCGCTTCGTCGGCCACATCCGTCGGCATCGCCATCGCCTCGCCGCCGCGCTCCTTGATCTGTGCCACGACCTCCCGGCAGAGGGCCTGCCGCCTGGCGCTGACGACCACCCGGGCCCCTTCCTGCGCGAAGGTCAGCGCGATTGCCTTGCCGATCCCGCTGCTGCTGCCGGTCACAATGGCCACTTTCCCTTGCAAACGTTTCATGGTCACTCCCTCTGTTCAGTCACAGTCTGTTCTGATCCGGAGCGCGCTGCTGTTCCCGGTTGCATTCGACAGAGCATCCTCCGTATCCTTGGTTGAGCGGCCGGCGCCCATTGTAAGCCAGAAGAAAGGCGCGTGCATTATGAACATCTCCGACCTGTCGCTGGAGGAATTGAAGACCCTCGTCAACAGCCTTGTCGATGATCGGCTGCGGGAATTGCTGGGGGACCCCGACCTTGGCCTGGAGATGGGCGAAGCGGCACGAGCGCGGCTCAAGCAATCGTTGAGCAGCAGCGCACGTCTTACTGGTGACGAGGTAGCGGAGAAACTCGGCCTGCGCTGGTAAGGGGGGCACGGGTGGCGAGGCTACTCCGTGCTCGCGCAACGCGCGGCCTCAGAAGGCCCCGGGTACCCGTTGCTCTCTGAGAATGCAACGGGTGATGACGCGCGCAGTTGTGAGTAACCTCGCTACCCGCTTGAGAAGAAGTTGGAGGATAGGGAAAGATGCCCTGGTACCGAATCGCCTATCAGCCAGAGGTCGTGGCAGACCTCATCACGTTGGAGAAAGACACGGCTCAGCGCCTATTCGACAAGACCAAGTGGCTGGCCTCCAATGTGGAGAACCTCCGTCACGAGTCGGTCGATCCCGAACTGCCCGGTCTGTCGAAATACGCCGTCGGCGATTGGCGTATCTTCTACTCGATCGACCGCAGCGAGCACCTGCTGGATGTGCACATGATCGCGTCACGCAAGGCTCTGTACCAAACACACGACGACTGACACACGCACCCCCCTGCACGATCAACCAAAAGAAGGAGAGCACATGGCTGAAGTCACGTCCCCGTCAGGCCTCACGTTCGAAGACACCAAGGTTGGAACCGGTCCGGCGGCCAAGGGAGGTCAAACCGTATCCGTCCATTACACCGGCTGGCTGACGAACGGAAAGAAATTCGATTCCAGCAAGGACCGCAACCAGCCCTTCGACTTTCCCCTGGGTCTGGGCCAGGTCATCAAGGGCTGGGATGAAGGTGTGCAGGGCATGCAGGTCGGGGGTGTCCGGAAACTGACCATCCCACCGGGCCTGGGCTATGGCTCTCGCGGGGCGGGCAACGTCATTCCTCCCAATGCCACGCTGGTCTTTGAAGTCGAGCTCTTGAAGATCACCTAGAGCCCCGTGAGCCTCTCCCATTTCTTTGCGCCCTGCCCTCGCGGGCTGGAGCCGGTGCTCTCAACCGAGCTGGAGGAGCTTGGGGCGCAGGACATCATTGCCACGCAGGGCGGGATCGGCTTCGCCGGTCCCTTCGAGCTCTGTTACAGAGTCAACCTGGAAAGCCGGATCGCCAGCCGCGTGCTCTGGCAAGTCGCGCAGGGTCCCTACCGCCGTGAACAGGACCTCTACCAGGCCGCCTATGCGCTGCCCTGGCGCGAGTGGTTTTCCGCCCGTCACACGATCAAGGTCAAGGTCAGCGCGCAACACTGTCCGCTCACAAGTCTCGATTTCGTCACTCTCCGCATCAAGGACGCCGTCTGCGACAAGTTCACCGCCAGCGTGAAAATCCGTCCCAGCGTGGAGACGCGCCGGCCCGACATCCGCATCGACGCCTTCCTGGATGAGAAGGAATACACGTTGTATCTGGACACGTCAGGGGAACCGCTGTTCATGCGGGGGCTGCGTCGGGCACGCAGCGAGGCCCCGCTCCGCGAGAATCTGGCCGCGGGGATCCTCATGCTCTCCGGCTGGACGCCGGACCAGACCCTGCTGGACCCCATGTGCGGAGGCGGGACGATCCTCATGGAAGCGGCCCTCATGGCCCATCACGTCGCCCCCGGGCTGGGCCGCCGGTTCGCCTTTGAAAAGCTGCACAACTTTCACCAAACGCACTGGCGCGACATCTGTGAAGCCAGCAAGGCTCGCCAGACGGTACCCGGGCAAGCCATGATCTTCGGAAGCGACCGGGAAGGCGCGGTGCTGAAGGCGGCCCGGATCAATCTGGAGGCGGCTGGGCTGTCCGAGGCCGTGCACCTCAGACAGGCTGATGTGCTGGACCTTACACCCCCGGCCGAGACCGGCATTCTGGTCACGAACCCACCCTATGGAGTGCGTCTTGGTCAGGAGGAGCGGTTGGCCGACCTGTATCCCCGGTTGGGCGATGCGCTCAAGCAGCGGTTCCCCGGCTGGCGCGCCTATATCTTTACAGCGGACATGCGCCTGCCCAAGCTGATCGGGCTGGCCGCCTCCCGCCGCACGCCGCTCTTCAACGGGGCGCTGGAATGTCGGCTGTTTGAGTTCGTCCTCGTGCGAGGGTCCATGCGCCGGGCAAGAGCGCCGTCCACAGAGACGGGAGAAAACGACGAGCGGTGATCCGGCTGAGCTCGACAGGGCGAGACCTCGTCCTCGGAACGTTTGTGGTCCTTCTTGCTGGTTGCGTTTTGACGACCATCAGCTCCGATGATGTTCCGTTTGCCTTCTTTCAGCCGGCCGTTCCCCGCCTCCGGCAAGCCGTGCAGGGGGAGCTGACCCGGCACCTGGCCGCGCAGCAGGCCGCGACGCTCAAGGAGCTCGCCAACGCGTCTGTCGAGCCGGCGGTCTTCAAACAGCCCCTCGTCCTGCAATCGCTCACGGACCCCTGGGCCGGCATCGCCACCCTCGAACAACAGGGTCAAGGAATTGCCAACCTGGCCCGCGCCGGTTCCCAGGCGCTCCCGGCCTTGATCGCCGCCCTGGAAACGGGTATGGACCGGGCTCCTGCTGCCCCCTTGACGGTGCACTTCCCAAGCGAGCGAGAGCCGGAGGAATTTCTGACGACGCTCATTGTGACTGAGCGGGCGGCGCACCGGTTGCGTGAGCAAGCCTTGCGGAGACTCAGCCCGGAGGAACGGCAGTTCCTCTTCGACCATGCTGCGTCTCTTGTCCAACGCTTCACCCCGCAGGTTTCGGAAATCGGCGATGAGACGATGGCGCAACTCGATGCAGACCGGCGGTTTCTCCGGCTCATCGGAGAGCAGGTGGACTACCACTCATTGGCCGCGGCGGCGCTTGTGGTGGCGCAACTGGCCGATGAAGCCTGGCTCCAGCAGCTCAAGGAGGCCTTCCAGGGTCGCCCGGCGGTGGCAGTCAATCCGGTCGGCGTGACCGGCACAGTCCTCCTGATGAAGGAGACGTCTGATGGCCTGATCGTCATCGGCGGGCCTGGTCCGAACCGCTATGAGCTGGATCAAAAGATAGCCGTGGTGATTGACCTGGGAGGGGATGACACCTACCGAGGCGCGATCGCGGCGGCAACCGATGTCCGGCAGGGAGTCAGCGTGGTCGTGGACCTGGACGGCAACGATGTCTATCAACCCTCTCCGCTGGGGTTGGCCACCGGCCGTGCCGGCGTCGGCCTGCTGATTGATCGAACAGGGGACGATGTCTACGATCTGGCGCCTGGATCGGGCGGTACCGGCTTCGCCGGGTTGGGCATCCTCCTCGACCTGACGGGCGATGATCAGTACAAGGGGACAAAGTTCACGCAGGGCGCAGCGGTCGGCGGTCTCGGGTTGCTGCTGGACCAGGCCGGCTCTGATACCTACACGAGCTTCGGGTACGCAGTCGGCTTCGGCGGCCCTCTAGGCGTGGGAGCGGTCATCGATGCGGCCGGGAATGATCGCTACCAGTGCGGCGGGCGTGATCCCAGCAGCTATAACGCCGTCGAGGGGCCGGACCGTCAACCAGACGATCCGCTTTTCCAGTACGACTGCTTCGGTCTTGGGGCCGGTGTCGGTACACGCATCTTCACGCGTGACCCGGAGCAGCGAGCCAAGAGTCTGGCCGGCGGCTGGGGCCTGTTGATCGACCTGGCGGGCGACGACCGCTATCGGGGCTCCAACTTCTCGCAGGGCGCGGGCTACTTCTTCGGTGCCGGGCTGAAATTGGACCTGGCCGGCAATGATGAGCATGTGGCGGCCCGCTACGGCCTCGCTGCCGGCGCCCACTGGGCCACGGGACTTTTCGTTGATTACGGCGGAAACGATCGGTACACCTCGACTGGCCCCTTTTACAATGGAGGTGCGGCCTGGGACCATTCCGTGATGGTGGGGATTGATGCGGGTCCGGGCGACGATCAGTATGACCTCCAAGGCTCCGACGGTCTGGGTCTTGCGGATCGCCAGGCCTGGAGCCTGTTTCTTGAAGAAGGCGGTCGAGACCGCTATCGGGTTCCGAGGGGCATGGGCACGGCGCTCAATGCCAGCCTCAGTGGATTCTTCGACCTGGCCGGCGAAGATGAGTACGCGCTGGTTCCGCCATCTGGACTAGGCAGGCGCGGGAACCGGCAGACCCTGGTTGATTCGGCCGGCGCCCTGTTTCAAGACCGGTAGCGGAAAGCCATGTGTCTGTGATGGGTGGACACAGACGGCGACGACCCTGCTACGCTACCGGCTGATGTATAATTGACCTCCTCCACATGTCGGAAGTCTGTAAGGAAAGGGGCCTGGCCGCGACCAATGGGCGGAGGATGATATTTACTGGAGGTAAAATAACTCTCTGCTCACAGCAAAGGAAAAGTTATCAGTCCTCAGTTTTCGGTTTTCAGTTTCATGACTGAAGACTGATGACTGAAAACTGACAACACGCTAGCAAGCTTGGTATGGGGGGCACCCATGGAACGAAGAACCCTGCTCAAAGCCGGCCTGGTCCTGGGAACGGGTCTTTTGGCCAAGGCCGTCGGCCTGGCCCCAGCTCAAGCCAAGGAGTCCAAAGCCATGAAAGAAACGTTTGAAGTCACCAAGACCGACGAGGAATGGAAGAAACTCCTCACGGAGGAGCAATACCTTGTGTTGCGCAAGGAGCAGACGGAGCGGGCGTTCAAGAATCAGTATTTCGACAACAAGGTTGCCGGCACCTATCTCTGTGCCGGCTGCGATCTGCCGCTCTTCTCCTCGAAGGAAAAGTATGACAGCGGCACTGGCTGGCCCAGCTTCTGGAAGCCGATTGCCGACGACGCTGTCCGTACGAGAACCGACTACCTCTTGATCTTTCCGAGGACCGAAGTACATTGCCGGCGCTGCGGCGGCCATCAGGGGCATGTGTTTGAAGACGGTCCGCCGCCGACCGGCCTGCGCTACTGCATCAATTCCGCCGCCCTGACGTTCGCGCCGGACAAGTCCTGACAGGGTCCCCTTCCTTGACACCCAGCGAGGGCGGTCCTATCCTGGACTCACCCTCGCTGAACATTTCCATCCGTCATCAACGGGAGGTTGGCGCATGAGACTCTCGCACAGCCTCGGACTGGCTCTCGTGATCGGCTGGCTGGCGGGCGGTACACCAGCCAGCGCGGCCGACAACCTGGCCCTCCTGACGTCAGCTCGCCCGGAGTAGATGCTATTTGATCAGCCGATCTCGGTCGCGGAGCATCTGATCGCGAATCTGCTGGACCGCCTCGGTGAAGGCAAGGTTCAAACGCGCATGGGCCGGGTAGAGGGGCATGGACCAGTAGCGGCTGTCATGCTCGGCGACCTCCTGATAGGCAGCACGCCCTCGATAGGTACCGACGACTTGACCGTCCGGTCTCGTCACGGTCAATTCCAGGTCCACCGCTCCCTGCCATTCTTGCGCGGGTGACGCAAAGGCATTGACCGCCCACCCCACGCCCGGAATCATCAGCCAGGACGGGATCGTCGCCTGCCCATAGAACCGGTGAATCGTCCCGCTCAGAATCAGATCAGGATGATCCCCGTCCCTTCGGCCCGCTTGATCTGCTCTGATCGACTGGAAGACCCCCGTCGCGCTGAAGTCCGCCACGATTGCCTGGGCCACCAGCTCGCTCAAGTCCCCTTCCATCGACTTGGTCTGCGACACCGTGCCCTCGGCCAGGTCTTCTTTATCGTCCGGCGGGGAAGCATCGCGCAGGAGCTGGACCGAAACCGAAGCGGGAATCGTGTGAGGACTTTTCTCCAGCGACAGCGTCGGCTTGTAGGGCACACAGGCGGCGAGGAGGAAGGCGCTGCACCACATCAATAAATTCTTCATGCGATAGCCGAACCCAGACACTCACGGCCCTGGATTTACCGCCTCATAGAGCGCTGAATAATCTATGTCGGCCAGGCCTCGCTCAATGGTCTTCGTCAAAAGTGTGTGCGCACCCTCCAGGCTGCTCGTGCATAGGCCAAGAGCGCCAGCTTCCTTAAGAAAGAGCTCCACGTCTTTCAGCAGGTGCTTGGTGGAGAAGTTTGGGTTGGCATAGTCGCGTGTGAGCAGGCGCGGAAGCTTCTTCTCAAAGGCCGGGGCAAAGAGCGCGCTCTGCTTCAGGATGGCCATGAAGGTGTCCACAGGGATACCCTCTCTCTGCACCAGCCCCAGGCTCAACGAGAAGGCGGCGATCTCTGCTGCGATCAGTTGGTTCAAGGCCAGCTTGAGCGCGGCGGCCTGGCCGACTTGGCCGATCAGGCGCGGCTCCGGCCCGAAGCATCGGAACAGGTCGGCCCAATTGGTAAATTGCTCCGGCGTCCCGCCCACCATGACCAGCAACTTGCCGGCCTGCACCTCCGCGATGCTGCCCAGCACCGGCGCTTCCAAATAGTCCCCGCCTGCCGCCTGCACGTCGCGTTGGATCGCCTGGCTTTCCCGTGGGCCGACGGTCCCCATCTGGATCACGGTCCGCCCCTTCAACTCCTGCCGCACCGTGCTTGAGAGCAAGACCGTTCGAATGGCTTTGGCATCGGCCAACATCAGGATGACGCAGAAGGCAGCGCGCACCGCTTCTTCCGGTCGTTCGGCAACAGTAATCCCTGCCTTTGCCAAGTCCGCAACCTTGTCTCTCGTTCGGTTAAAGACCGCGATCGCATGGCCGGCGGCTTTCAGCCGCTCGGCCATCGGCCGTCCCATCAGTCCGGCGCCCAAGAACGCAATGTTCATAGAAAGTCTCCGTTACATCTTTTGGGCGATGTGGCTCGCGTCAATCATCGGGGGAATTCTACCGTTTCTGCTCATGATCGTCACGCCTTGTTTGGGAGCCCCTGGCATTTCGCTTGGTTCCCCGGTACTCTTGCAGGTCATGAGCGCTGACCTCTCGTCTCACCTGTCCGGCCTCCGCTTCACCGTGGACTATCACCTTACCGGCACGGAAGCAGAGACTCGTGCGAATGCGGAGGTACTCTGCATCGAGCAAACGGTCGAGGCGCCTCTGGAGATCCTGCCGGCCGGCCCGATCCGCGAGCAGGTGCTGGGGCGGGTGGAGAATTTCACAAGCTGCGCGGCCTGCCGCCATGAGGCGGTCATCAGTTATCCCGTGGAACTGCTGGATGGGACCTGCGCGCAACTGCTCAATGTGGTCTTCGGCATGAGCAGCCTCAAGCCGAGCATCCGCCTGGCGCGGCTGCACCTGCCTGACGAGATACTAAAAGGATGGCCCGGTCCCCGCTTCGGCCGGGCCGGATTGCGTCGTTTGGTCGGCGTGCCTCAGCGGCCCCTGGTCTGTGGAGTGCTCAAACCCCTGGGCCTCGCTCCTGCCGACCTTGCCGAGTTGGCCTACCAGTTCGCCCTGGGCGGCGTTGATCTCGTCAAGGATGACCAGGGACTTGCCGACCATTCCTTCTGTCCGTTTGAGGAGCGGGTGGCCCGCTGCGTGGAGGCGGTGGCAAGGGCAAACCAAGAGACCGGCCGCATCTGCCTCTACGTGCCGCATGTGACTGGGCCTTGGGAGGCGCTGCGCCGACGTTCCCTCTTTGCCAAGCAGGCCGGCGCCGGCGGCCTGCTGATCTGTCCGGGCCTCGTCGGCTTCGATACCCTCCGTGACGTGGCTCGGGATGAGGCCATTGCCCTACCGATCGTCAGCCATCCGGCCCTGCTCGGAAGTTTTATCGTGTCTCACGAGAGCGGACTCGCTCCCTCAGTCGTCTTCGGCCAACTGCCCCGCCTCGCGGGAGCCGATGCGAGCATCTATCCAATCTATGACGTGGGCTATGCCGTGAGCCGGGAGGACTGCCGAGTGGTGGCCTTTGCCGCCGCCGAGCCGATGGGCGCCCTGAAACCGATCTTTCCGACCGCAGCCGGCCGCATGGGATTGGACCGGGCGCGCGAGATGAGCGAGCTGTATGGATCAGAGGTGCTCTTCATCCTGGGCAGCGGCCTCCAGCGGCATGAGGAGGGCTTGGTGAAGGCCTGCCGGACCTTTGTGGATTTGGTGGCCCGCTTTTCACAACAGCCAGCCAAGGCCTGACGAGCGCCGAGGGTCAGGTGGGAAGCCGCCAACCGGCCACGACTTTCTTGACTCCCTCATCTTCCCGGCTCGCGAAGGCGATCCCCAGCTTGTAGAATTGCCTCCCCTGTTCGTCCACGCACGGCTGCGCGCGGACGACCTTGCTTCGAACGGAGTCCAGTTTCTCGCCGCTGGGGGTCGTGAACGAGAGGACCAGCTCCGTCCCGGCCGGGAACGGCTCGCGCGTGCTGAGCTGAAGGCCGCCGCTGCTGATGTTCTTGATCGAGCCCTGGTACGCGCGGCTCACGTTCGGCTCGTGGAAGACCGCGAAGAGCGACACGTCTTTGCGCTCATCCTTCCGCAGATTCTTGGCGGATTTGATCTCGCCGGTGATTTCCTGCAGCGCGTAGACTTCGACCTGGCCGGTCCGCCCCTTGACCTCGATGGGAGACAGCTTTTCAACCTGGACGATGTCCTTGACCAATTGATACGTCGCGTCGCTGATCAGGATGCCGCCCGGCTGCGCTTTGGGCTCCAGGCGGGCGGCGAGGTTCACGGTGTCTCCGATGACCGTGTATTCAATGCGGGAGGGGGACCCGATGTTGCCGGCCACGCGGCTGCAAATGTTGGTGCTGATCTGCCACTTGGCCTTGTCCGTGAGCCGTTCCTCCATGTTGCGGGCGACCTGCATGGCGAGTTCGCCGGCTTCCTGGTCCTTGAGCATCAGAAAGCCCCGCTCCGCCCCCATCACCTCGATCGCCTTGTCCATGATGAGGTCCAGCAACTGGTTCATATCGAGGACCGAGTTGATCAACTTGGCGACCTCGGCCAAGGTCGCCATCTGCCGCTGGGCCACAAAACGACAGAAGCCGCCCCCATCCGTTCGATGGAGGGCGGCTCTCTCGTTCATTCCTCTTGCCCGAGGTCCCTGCTTCTCTGCGTGCCTTCTTACTACTTCGGCTGCGTCGTATAGCGCAGGTACGGCTTCACCGTTCGGTAGCCGGGGAAGAGTTTCTTCGCTTCATCGTCCGGGACCGCCGGCGTGATGATGCAATCTTCGCCGTGCTTCCAATTCACCGGAGTCGCAACCTTGTGCTTCGCCGTGAGTTGCAGCGAATCGATGGTCCGCAGCAACTCGTCGAAGTTCCGTCCGCAGGAGGCCGGATAGGTCAGCATGAGTTTGATCTTCTTATCCGGTCCGATGACGAACACCGACCGCACCGTCATGTTGTCCAGCGCGTTCGGGTGGATCATGTCGTAGAGCGTGGCCACCTTCCGCTCCGGATCGGCGATCAGCGGATAGGCCACGGTGCATTGCTGGGTTTCATTGATATCCTTGATCCACCCCTTGTGCGAATCCAAGGGGTCCACGCTGATGGCCAGTACCTTCACGCCGCGTTTCTTGAACTCCGGCACGATCCTGGCCATGTAGCCCAATTCGGTCGTGCAGACCGGCGTGAAGTCCTTGGGGTGCGAGAAGAGGATGGCCCAGCCCCCGCCCAGCCACTCATGAAAGTTGATGGTCCCCTCCGTCGTTTCCGCCGTGAAGTTCGGCGCCTCGTCTCCCAGTCTTAGTGCCATGGCTCGCTCTCCTTTCAACTATGGATGTGATGAGTGGTTTCCGTGGATGGTCGAAAACAAGTCTAAGAGTAGCGCTATTCCGGGTCCTTGCGCAAGGGAGCGCCGATGGTTGCCGGTCCTTTCAGGAAAATCAGCGATTTGCGACGTCCGCCTGCGAGTCCACGATCATCGTGCCGGTCATGCCGGCGTGACCGCGCATCTTGCAGCGGTACAGATAGACGCCGGCCGGCGCAAGGAGCGTGAGCGTGATGGAGCGGCCGGGGGCGATCTTGATCGTGCCCTGACCGCGAACGTCCGCCGGTTCCACGGCGAGCAGACGGACCTGATGGTCCGTCAGGAGCGGGCTGGTGAACTCATGGGGTTCCCGCCCCTCATTCACCACCAGCAGGCGGATGGGACGGGCCGCGTGGAGGCGGACTTCCGGAGGGTCGAAGCGAAAGTCTTGCGCTGCGAGCCGGACATCTTGCACGCTGGAATCACAGGCATTCAGCAAGGGGGCCTAAGCCCACATAAGTCACGATGCCGCCGGCAAGACCGACGATCGGAGCCGGCACCGCCTGCGAGATGCTGGGGGCCAGCACCATAGCGGCCACGCTGATCCCGCCGACGAGCAGGCCGGGCCACTGCCACAGCGAGGGCGAGGTAAGGCCGGCCCACAGGCCTGTCCCCAGGGGAACGCCCAAGAGCTTCGGCAGTTGCCCCATGACGATCAGCAGGCCCACCGCGCTCAGGAATCCGGCCACGACCGGATAGGGAATGTATTTGATGAGCCGGCCCCCGCCGGCGGCGCCGAAGAGGAGCTGCATGGTCCCCGCCAGCACCACGACCAGCGTCGACAGCAGGAGGATCTGCTCCGGACCCAGGGCACCGGCCTGCGCCGCGCCCGCGGGTCTCTGCAGGTCCATCGCCAAGGCTCCCATCAGGGCGGCAGCCGGAGCGCAGGGGGCCGAGACCAGGCGCGGCGTCCCTCCGAACAGCGGCGCTATGATGCCGACGGCGATCGTTCCGATCATGCCGGCCAGCGCCCCCTGCGCCGCGTACGACGACCCCAGCGGCGCGTAGATCACCAGACCGAAGGCGATCGCGGAGGGAAGGGCGACCAGCATCGCCGCGAGTCCGCCCCAGAGGTCGCCCATCCGGCTGCCTGTGTGAGCCTTCTTCAGCATCCTGCTAGGGATCAGGGCTTCCTGGCGATCAGGCTGCTATACGCCGCCTTCCCGTCGTCGTAGGCTTGGTAGCGAATGACCGTAAAGTCTCTGAAGAGATCCAGCAGTTCATTGGGCTGAAGGAGGTACTCTTTACGGAATTTGGGATTGTATTTGAGGTGGTCGAGGTTGTAGGTCTCCATCACCACCACGCCGCCGCTCTTCAGCGCGCCTTTGATCTGAGGCACGAGGTCGCGTTGCAGGTAGTAGAGGCAGAGCACCACATCGTAGACGTTCGGCTCCAACCGGGCCTGCTCCAAATCAACGACGCGGGTCTCGATGCCGACCTGCTGCTCCTGGGCCAGTTGCCGGGCCTTGGCGAGTCCCTTTTCGGAAATGTCCAATCCGATCACCTGGAACCCCTGAGTGGCGAGGAACACCCCGTTGCGTCCCTCCCCCATCGCCAGGTCCAGGGCCTTGCCCTTCGGCAGCAGATGCACGTGCTCTTTCAGAAAAGCGATGGGCTCCTTGCCGAAGACGTACCCTTCCTTGGCATATTTCTCGTCCCACCGCTCCTGATCCTTCGGATCGGCGAGGACGGAACCGGACCAGGTAAGAACTGCAACAAGCAGGAGAAAAAAGCTCAAGGCCTTTGACAACATCCCTCGGCTCCATGGACAGCGGGCGCTATTCTATCGGCTGCTCTTCACGGGGGTCAATCAAGAAACGCAACAGTCAGACCATGCCAGGCAATCACCGCGATCGCCTCGACCTCGACGAGTCCGGACTGCTCAGAGGAGTGGTCAACCGGCTTTGTCGAAGAGTCGGCGGTTCTTGATCGGCGGGCTTGCCATTTGTTCCCGCTCCACCAGCTTCTGGCAGGCCTCGCAGAGCTCCCCGTGTGTCTCCGCGTAGAAGGTCTCGGCGACCTCGCCGCGCCGCTCGCAGATCATGACCGCCCTCAGGCCAATCGCCACCCAGGGTCGGCCTCGATCATCCCCGGGCGCCGGTCAAGAGTCAATCGTGGCGCTCAGAAATGATCCGCAAAGCTGGGTGGATCGTGGGAGGGGCAAGGCGCGGAAGGAGGTTGACTCCGGCCGGTCAGGGCGCTAGCGTGGGGGGACAACGACGCTGCCGAATACGGGAAACCCGTCACGATGGCCACTCCGCGAAAAGACATCCTGGCCAAATACAAGACGATCGAGCGGTCCGTCCGGTTTAATTTCCTGAACGGAGCCCTCTCGTTTTCGCTGAAAATCTTCGCCACCTCGATCGCCAACTCCGTGACCCTCTTCTCCGACCTGCTGCGCAGCGGCTCGGACACGTTCGCAGGCCTTCTGTCCTGGCTGACGATGCGCCGGATCGCTTCGGGGAAGGCGTTGGCGTACGATTACGGCTACGGCAAGCTGGAGAATCTAGCCAGCCTGACCGTCGCCGTGACGATGCTGGTCTCCTTGTCGGTCGCCTTGTACGGCGCCGTGGTGCGGTTCCGGGAGCCGGTGCTCATCCGCCAAGCTGGCCTGGGCTTCTTCGTCGCGCTCTATTCTGCCGGGATCAACGCCTGGTCGTGGAGACGGACGTTTTTGCTGGCGAAACGCGAACGCTCATCGATCCTCGAAGCGCAATGGCACAACCTCCGCACGAAGACCATTGCGAATTCCTGCGTCGTCGTGTCGCTGGGATTGAGCCTGACGCTCCAGCAGTATCCCTGGGCTGAGTACATCGACCCCCTCTTCTCCCTGGTGCTCTCCGGGTTTCTGGCCTATTCCATCTACAGCATCGTGTCGATGAACGTGTCGGACCTCCTCGATCGGGCCTTGGAGGAATCCCTGCAATTGGTCATCCTGCGGGAGTTGGCCGCCTATTTCGACGACTACGTTGCCTTCCACGGGATGCGGTCCCGACGGTCGGGGAAATCCGTTTACATCGACCTGTTCCTGGAATTCGACGGAACGAAAACCATGGCGGAGGTACAGAAGGTCATCGACGCCATGCGAGCCGGCCTGGAGCAGAAAATCCCGGGCAGCCATGTTGCCATCGCCCCCGCTACCTCGCGCGTCGTCTGACAGGATGTTGAAAAAGGCCCCCAGCTTTGTTCTCGCGTCGCTCAAAACCTTGACGTACGAGAAGAGTACGCCTCGGCTTCTCGCTCGCTGCGGCCTCGCTGGGCGACCTTTTTGACCATCCTGCAGGGTCTTGGGAAAACCGTGCAAGCCCTTGCGGTTTCTGGCAATGGAACTTCTTTCTTTGGAGTTTTGGAACAGCCTGCTGAGTGCTCGTCTGTCTCTCCCCTAGCCATAAGCTTTTCCCATCCTTAAGCACTTTTAATCTCCCCTTAATGGCCGTCTCATCTTCCGCTGCTAGGCTGTGCCAACTTGATGAGCCAAATCGACTCCGAAGCCCCCTCACCTTAGTCCTCTCCCCCTGGCAAGGGGGAGAGGGGAGGGTGAGGGGGTCGGTCGTTGGTCCAAATAGATTGGAACAGCACTGGGCTTCACGCCGGATCACAGCAAAGGAAAAGTTATCAGTCCTCAGTGTTCGGTTCTCAGTTTCATGACTGAAGACTGATGACTGAAAACTGATGACTGAAAACTGACGACTCGTTAGCAAGCTTGAAGAATTTAAGCCTACCGGTGGCAAAAAAACTATCCGCCACGAGTTGATCGAACGTGGCGGTTCAAGCGAAGCTTGGTATGGGGGTGAAGCCATGACATGCAGACGCTGCCGGGGACTCATGGTGCAGGAGTGGTGCTCGGAGCTCCTCTCGTGGGAGGCCTATGTGTGGAAGTGCCTGAACTGCGGCGCGATGGTGGACCCGGTCATCAGCCGCAACCGGGGCCTTGCACCGCCGGAACTGCGCGCGACGGTCGGCTCACGCCGGTGAGCCGCCCGTCGGTGACAGATAGACGCGCTAGATTGCGAACTCTGCCCAGAGAAAGGTATGGTCGGAGGGGTCCTTGGCCCGGCGCGGCTCGAGGTCCACGGCCACCTCGGTCACTTTCTCAGCCAGGGGCATCGTCGCCAGGATGTGGTCGATCCGCCAGCCCTTGTTGGCCTCCAGCGAGCTGGGCTGGCGGTAGTCCCAGAAGGTGTACTGCTGGCGGTCCGGGTAGAGTTTCAAGAAAACGTCCGCAAACCCCCAGGCGACCGTCTCTGCATAAGCCTTGCGCGCGGCTTCATGATAGCAGACGTGCTGGAGGTGCTTCTCCGGGCTGTGGACGTCGATCGGGCGTGGCGCCACGTTCATGTCCCCGCACCAGATCGCCGGCATCTTCGGGGAGAGGTGCTTGTCGAAGTAGCGGCGTAACCGCGTGAACCATTCCAGCTTGTACTGATACTTGGGCGAATCGATCAAGTAGCCCTGGGGGATGTAGGTGTTGATGATCGGGATCCCCTGATACGTGATCCGAATCAGCCGCGCCTCATCCGGCTCGCCTCCGTCGTCCAGCCCGTAAGACACCTGATCCGGCGGCTGCCTGGTCAGCACGGCGACGCCGTTATAGGCCTTCATGCCGCGGAAAGTCAGGTGATAGCCGGAGGGGGCCAGGGCCAGCGACGGAAAGTCTTCGTCCTGGACCTTGGTTTCCTGGAGACACAGCACATCCGGCCGGTGCTGCTCGAGCCAGTCCAGCACCAGCGGGAGACGTTTGCGAAGCGAGTTCACGTTGAAGGTCGCGATCTTCATCCCGGGCGGGGCGCCTTCTCCTTGAGAGCGGATTCGCTGTTCTCGGTGCGCAGAAGCCGTTCCGCGTAGCTGCCTTCCGCCTGGAGAAATTCGGCCAGCCGCTTGTCCTCCCGCGCCGCGCGCAGAAACTTGAACCTGATTCCCCTCCCGCCGACCGAGCGGACGATCGCGGCCAACTCCAGGGGCGGGCCTTCTTCAGCGATGGAGAGCCGCAGGTACATAATATCGTCGATGCCCACCGCCATCTGGCTGTGGATCAGGCAGCCGCCCATCGAAATATCCACCAAGGTTCCCTCCCCCCGCACCCGATCTCCCGAGAAGGACAAGGCGAGCCGGACCGGAATCCGGCGGTGCTCTCGCCGCTCCAGAAGGTGCCGGGGATAGGTCCGCCCCCATCGAAAGGCCAGGAACCGGTGGGTGCAGAACTGGCACCGAAAAGGCAGGAACGCCAGCAGGCCGGCCAGACGGTCGCTGAGCGAGCGACAGGGGGCTCTGAGCACGGAATCCTTTCCACACTGGGGACAGGTCAATGGTCGCATCATCCGGTTACTTCTCAGTCTCGTTCCTCTCTTTGATCCGCCGCACTGTGCAATAGAGCGCGTAGCCCTGCGCGAGCAGGCCGGTGACGATCAGCCCCAGCGCCGTCCGGAGCCAGATCGAGTCCGGACGATCCAAGCCCTGCATCCCCAGGATGAAGCCCAGCGCGATGCAGACAACCCCCACTGATCGCGCGATCAGGGCCCCGATCCCGGCGCTGCCCATCGGATTCTCCATACCAAGCTTGCTAGAGAGTCGTCAGTTTTCAGTCATCAGTCTTCAGTCATGAAACTGAAAACCGAACACTGAGGACTGATAACTTTTCCTTTGCTGGGGCGGAGAGTTCTTTTGCCTCCAGTGAAATATCAGCCCCGCACGGTACACCGAATGACCGGGCTTGTCCATTTTTAGCGAATGAAGGTTTCCTTCACGCGCTTGGAGAGTAAAAAATAGGGCACGAGGATCGCACAGACCAGAACGGCACCTAGTAAATCCAGCTTGGATTCTGTTTCCTGCTGGCTCGCCACGGCCGGGATCTGGTGCGATGCCACGTAGTCCGCCACATAGAAGAGCAGGGCCAGCGAGAGGAAGCTGACCGCTTGGACGGGCAACCACCGGTGCCGCTTGAAAAAGAGGAGCACGAGCCACAGGGCATACAGCAGGAGCATAAGATTGCCGGCCAGCTCGAAGGGGAGTATCGGCCCGTTGAAGGGATGATAGGCCTGCGAACCAGGCGTCGTCAGCAGGGACCAGACCTCCTTCTGAAAGGCCGGCAGGAGGTCCTCATAGATGAAGTCGGCCAGGCGCAGCGGGAAAGCCAGCACCCCGACCGCGACGAGCAGCAACCAGCCCCGGATCTTCCCAGGCCGGGACCGTTCCTCATCGCGGCGTCTTTTCATGGCCCCCCTGTTTGCGGAGTTTGACCAGAAACCGCGAACGCGGCCGCCGCCCCGCGGCCGGCCAGGTAGCCGGTCGCCCAGGCCCATTGAAAGTTAAACCCGCCGATCCGTCCGTCGCAGTCCAGCATCTCGCCGATCAGATACAGACCCGGCCTGATGCGGGACTCCATGGTTCGAAAGTTGATTTCCTCCAACGGGACACCGCCGGCCGTGACTTCGGCATAGTTCCATCCACGGTCCCGCCTGACTGGCAAGACCAGGCCGGTAAGGGCTTCGACCAGCGTACGCCGTGACGCTCGACCGAGCTGGCCGGCCTTGGACTCCGGATCGATGTCGCAGGCGCGGCAGAGGGCTTCAGCCAGCCGTTCCGGGATCTGCTGAGCCAGGAGCTTGCTCAAGGCTAGCTTCGGTCGGCCCTTCACCTGCTCGATCAGCCGTCGTTCCGCTTCTTCCCTGTTGACTCCCGGCCAGAAATTGCACCGCACTTCAACGGGCTTTCCGTCGGCATGGGCAATGGTCCAGAAACGACTCGTATCCATGACCACCGGGCCACTGACCCCGAAGTGGGTCCAGAGCAGGCTCCCGCTGCGACGATCCACCACCTTGCCGTCAACCAGGGTCGTCACCTCGGTCTGCTGGGACAACCCTGTGAGCGAGGCGTGAAACAACCGGTCCTCCAGCAGAAGAGGCACCAGAGCGGGGTAGGTGGATGTCACCTTATGGCCCAGCCCCTGGACGATCTTCCAGCCATGCCCATCGCTCCCGCTGCGAGGCAGCGACTTGCCGCCTGTCGCCAGGATGACCAGACGAGCCGGCAAGGTTCCCTGTTCGTGGAGCACGAGAAAGCCGTTTCCATTGGAGGGATGCACCTCCAAAACACGATGCTGAGTCCAGATAGGAACCTTGAGCGCCTGGCACCGATCGGTCAAGGCTTTCAGGATGGTGCGGGCCTTGTCCGTGACCGGAAAGAGCTTGCCGCTCTCCTCGCGCTTCAATTCCACCTCCAGGGAGGCAAACCACTCGCGCGTGGCCCGCTCGGTGAAGGCAGCCAGGATATTGCGGATGACCGGTTTTGTGCCGCACAGGCTGCTGAAATCTTCCGGGTGCACCGACTCATGAGTGACGTTGCACCGTCCTCCGCCGGAAATCAGAATCTTGGCCCCGATGGTCCGGGCGCTATCCAGCAGCACGATGCGAAGGACTGTGCCTGCCGCTGCCTCGGCTGCAAAAATTCCTGCCGCGAGCCCTGCGGCCCCGGCCCCGACAATCGCGATATCTACTCTGTCTCTACCATCGTCATGCATGGGCCGGCACATTGTATCTCCGACACGGTGTCAAGTCACGGCTGCTGCAGGCCGCAGCGATGAACCAGAAGGCGCATCCAAGTCCGTGTTAACGCACATGTTTTTCAAACCCCTTGACCGCTGCTTGGAAAAGCCCTACAAACTCCCTCATTGTTTTCATCATTCAGCTTTGCACGTTTAATTCGGGAGGAGAAATCATGAAGGACTCCGTACCGACGATGAATCTGCTGCTGGTCGGGGTAGCTGCGTTGCTGGTCTCCACCATTTTTATTTTGGATCTTTTCACACCAATAGGCGTCACGATTCCTCTGTTGTATACCATCCCACTCCTGATCACCTTACTGTCCCCGGAGCGGTCGTTGTTTTTCACCACAGCCGCCGCCTCGGCCCTGTTGACTATCCTGGGCCTCTTCCTCTCGGCCCCCGGCGGGATTTTCTGGATGGCTTTCACCAACCGCGCGCTGGCCGTCCTATCCATCGGGGTGGCAACGGGTTTTTGCCTGCTCCATAAGAAAGTGGCAATGCGGCTCAAGAAGCTGGAAGACCTGCTGCCTTTCTGTTCAGGTTGCAAACGGGTTCGTGACGACCGGGGCTACTGGAAGCAGTTGGAGCTATACCTGGAAGAGCATGCGGTCACACATTTCAGCCGGGGGCTCTGTCCGGAGTGCCTGCCGAAAGAGCACGACACGGTGTTGAGCACGCAGGACGCTAGCCCGCATTATTCATGACGGTTCGTCACGAAATCGCGCAGACGCGTTACGAGACGGGCGCGCGGAGCCGCGAGGGACCGACGCGTACTTGAACAGTACGTTGAGGGACTGAGCAGCGAGCCCGTCCGTCGCAGTAGCGTATCCGCGATTGCAGTAGAAGCGTTCATGAATAATGCGGGCTAGGATGAGCAGCTTACGATAACGCTCTTTCCCCACTCAGGCGGAGGCGCCGCATACGCCTCCGCCCCGGGCCTCTCGGAGACGGCCCGGTGGTTACGGTCTTTGCGATTGAGCGCGGCATAGAAAGCGCGCGTGTCCACAAAAACCTCTTTCATCGTTTCTTGTCGGCCGCTCGGCTGAGGTACTTATATTTGTTCGCGCTGACATCGGGGGCCTTGTCCGCCCCTTTCCCGATCAGCTTGAAAAAAGGGTGTTTCCTGCTAAGGATACCCTGCCTGCGCCTAGGCTCCTTCAGGTCAAGCTCCTCTCCGGCGATCTTAATCAGCATGGCCCTGGGTTTGCCGTGATAGGTGATGACCACTTCCTCGCCTTCTTCGACTTCCTGCAGCAGTTCGGCGGTGTTCATCTTGAGCGCCCGCACATTCGTGAACTTCATGGCTCCCTCCGTTGCCCGGGCGACATAATTGTGACTCAATTGAATCACAAAGACAAGCCCTCTCCGACCCGCGCTCCTGCTTATTACCTCTCACTCATGGCTCATCACTTCCCCAGAAACTTCCACCGCGCGAACGTGGCAGCCTGGCCCACGTTCCTGCCCGTCTCATCCACCACATTCCACACGAGGGCGTCCTCGACGAGAAAGCGCTTGCCGGTGCTGGAAATGCGCACCCCCCGGTAGTCATCGAAGAAGCCGCGCGCGGCCGCCTGGGTCAGCATCCGCTCCCGCTCGGCCCGGTTCACCGGTTCCGCAGTCAGGCGGGAAGGTGTTCCGGTGAACTGCTCCCAGGTCAGTTCCCAGAGCTCCAGTGCCATCCGATTCCCGTAGTTCAGAATCGGGTCCGTCTCGGTCCCGTGCGAGGCCACCACGAAGGGGGCGGCAAAGAGCGCCG
>VGXG01000025.1 GCA_016873395.1 Nitrospira sp.
CACCTACGACACCCTCACGCTGACCCGGATCGACCGCCTCCTGGATAACCTCGTTCTCCTCTTGTATCTGAGCCTGCTGGGTGTACTGATCGTGCTGACGGCGAGAGCCGATCTGGCCGGGCAGGCCTCGCGGTTCGACCGGCGCCTTCCTGACCACCCATTCAACTCCCTCCGAAGGACTCCTTTACGATAGCAGACAAGGTAAAGCGCGCGTCAACGGATGCGCGGGGCTGCGCTCTTCGTCAGGAGAAGGAATGCTGGACCTGACCAAGGGTGACAGGCCTACAAGCGGCCCGGCTATTTTTTCTCCCGCTTGGTCGTGTGCTGGAAGATGCACTTGGGGCAGGTGTAATGGATGTACCGGCCGCCGCCGACCAGACGCTTTCCCATCGGCACCTTGCACCAGGTACAGTTGCGATCCGGTACGTCCGCCAGCGCGGCGGTAGAGGGATCGGGCTGATTCATCGACGTTTCGGCCATGCGGCCATTCTCTCCGAGCGGTCTTCACGTTGTCAACGTGAGCACGCCGAGCATCGGTCATTGCAACGGCTCTGCCGATCCGTTAGACTGACGCCCCATGCAACCACGGACCGTCAAGGAATTTTTCCGGGATCTTCCGGCCAAGCTCGATGTCGCAGCGGCGGACGGCGTCGAAGCGGTCTATCAGTTCGACCTGAGCGGTCCCGAGGGGGGCCAGTACTACCTCACGATCAAGGACGGAGCCTGCTCGGTGCAGGAAGGAGTCCATCAGGACCCGCACGTGACTCTGTCTCTGTCGGGGGCGGACTGTCTGGGCATCCTGGAAGGACAGCTCGACGGTCCGTCGGTTGCCCTCTCCGGCCGCCTGCGCGTCAGCGGAGACCTTGGTCTGGCGATCCAGTTGAAGGTCCTGTTCCCGTCCGTCCGGTAACGGTCAACCCCGCGCGGCGCTCTCCGCCAGGGTCTGAGGCTCCCTCGTCCAGGAGGCTGCCGCATTCCCGCCGTCACTGCGTATTTCCGGGTCCGCTTTCCGCGGGAACCGTTCTTCCAAAATCAGGTACAGGGTCGGGATCAGAAACAGCGTCAGGGTCGTGGAGACGCTCAGGCCGCCGATCACGGCGCGGGCCAACGGCGCGTTGGTCTCGCCGCCGGTGCCCAGCCCAAGCGCCATCGGCAGCAGGCCGAAGACGGTTGCCAGCGAGGTCATCAGAATGGGCCGCAGCCTCGTCCGCGCGCCCAGCACCACCGCCTCGCGCAGGGCCATTCCACGTCGCCGCAGCACGTTGGTGTAGTCCACCAGCAGCACCCCGTTGGACACCACGATCCCCAGCGTCATAATCACACCCATAAAGGATGTGGTGGACAGCGTCGTGTTGGTCAGGAACAGGATCCAGATGACGCCCGGCAGCCCCATCGGGATGGCGAACATGATGATGAAGGGGTCCACCAGCGACTTGAACTGGGCCGCCATGACCATGTAGACGAGCAGGAGGGCGAGGATCGTGGCGAAGATCAGACCCTCGAAGGTCTCGCGCTGCTGCTGGATCTGGCCCGCGAGGCGGATGCTGAAGCCGGGCGGCAGTTGCAGGTCCGCGAACCGCTCTTCTAATTCTTCCGCGATGCCCCCCAGATCGCGGCCCACCGGGTTGGCGGTGACGTGGACGATCCGCTGGAAGTACTTGCGCTCGATCTGCACCGGTCCGGCGTTGAACCGGACCGAGGCCACGTTCTTGAGCAGGACCGGCTCGCCGGCTTTGGTCGTCAGCAGGATGTTGTCGATGTCGGTCAGGTCCTGCCGGTACGGCTCGGCCAGCCAGGCGCTGATGTAGTATTCGTTGCCGTTTTGCGGGTCGGTGTAGATGATCGGATCGGTCTGTCCGTTCCCGTTCAGCGAGAAGAGGACCGCGTTTGCCACGTCGGTCTCGCTGATCCCCAGCAGGGCGGCCTTTTCCCGGTCCACCTCGATGTCGAGCTCCGGATAGTTCTCCTCCCGGCTGACCTCGATGTCGGCGATCCCGTGGGTCTGGTGCATGGCGGCCTCGACCTGCCGGATGACCCCGCGGGCCTTTTCCATATCATAGCCGTAGATCTCCACATCCACGGCCTTCTGCGAGCCGAAGCTGGTCACGCGCTTGACGAGCCCGCCCGGATCGAAAAAGGTCGCCACGCCGGGGAACAGCTTGACGACTTTGGGCCGCACCTCGTTCATGATCTGGACCTGGCTGCGCTTGCCGAACGGGAGCGTCAGCTCGAAGTCGGTCCCGGGCACCGTGAGTCGGAGATAGTTGGGCCGGCGACGGTCCGGCGGCACCAGATACACCTGGATGACCGACGCATGGGGGCCCGTGTTGCGGTTGAACAGGGATGATCGGCCCTGGGCCAGGACACCGGTGCTGGACACGATGGTCTCCAGCTCGTCGGGCGGAATGGTCTCGCGGAGCACACGCTCGATCTCCGCGACCTGCTGCTCCGTCTTTTCCACCCGCTGACCCACCGGAGCCCGCACGTTGATCCGGAACTGGCTCTCGTCCGTGACCGGGATGAACTCGCTGCCGATCAGCGGGACCAGCGCCAGCGAGACGATGAAGACCGTTGCGACGCCGCCGACCAAGGCTTTTTTGTGTCCCAGCACCCACACCAGCGCCCGCTCGTACTGCTCGTCCAAGGCCGCGTACTTCGCCTCGCTCCACTCCATCATCCGCACGAACCAGGCCGGCATGGAGCGGTGGGCCTCCTTTTCCGGCTTGAGAAACTTGTAGCAGAGGGCCGGCGTCACGGTGCGGGAAATGAAAAACGAAGTGAACAGCGCGATGGCGATCGTAATCGTGAGCGGAATGAACAGCAGCTTCGCGATGCCGACGACGAACAGGATCGGCAGGAAGACGACGACGGTCGTCACGGTGGAGGCGAAGATCGGCATGGCCACCTCGCGGGCCGCCTCCAGGAGCGCTTCCCATTTGGTCGGGATCGCGACGTTGATCGCGGCGCCCGGGGCCAGCTCGCGCGCCTCGGCCTGGACCGCCGTCCACTGTTGCTGGCTCTTGTTCAAGTGCCGCTGGATGTTCTCCAGCTCCACGATCGAGTCGTCCACCAGGCGGCCGATGCCCAGGGCCAGCCCCCCCAGCGTGAACACGTTCAGGGTCTGCCCGCTGAAGTAGAGAATGATAAACGTCACCATGATCGAGAGGGGGATCGCCACAGAGATGATCAGCGTGCTGGTCAGGTTGCGCAGGAAGACCAGGATCACGGCGGCCGCCAGCAACGAGCCGTGCAGGGCCTGTTCCACGAGATTCTTGATGGACTGGCGGATGTACACCGACTGGTCGAAGGAGACGCCGAGCTTGACGCTGGGTGGGATGCCGATCATCTTCGGCATGGCCTTCCGGAGCGCGTCCACCACCTCCACCGTGTTCGCGGTGGGCTGCTTGTTTACGCGCAGGTAGACCGAGTGCAGGCCGTCGGTCCGGACGATGTTGGTCTGGATATCCGAGGAGTCGGTCACCGTGCCCAGGTCGCGCACGCGCACGGGGTTGCCTAGTGGGTTGACCTTGACGACCACGTCGTTGATCGGCTCGACGGTCTTGAACTGGTTGTTGGTGAAGACGTTGTAGTCCAGGTTGCCGGCCTTGATGTCGCCCGACGGGAGAATCAGATTGGCCGCCTTGACGGCGCGCACCACGTCCAGGATCGAGAGCCCCCGCGCCTGCAGCAGGGCCGGGTCCAGATTGATGTTGATCTGACGGATCTTGCCGCCCTCCACGGTCGCGGCGGCCACGTTGGCGATCTGCTCGATCTGCGGCGCGATCGTGTTGTAGGCCAGGTCGTAGAGCCCCCGTTCGTCCAGATTAGGGTCCGTGACGGTCACGAAGGCGACCGGGATGTTCGAGACGTCGAATTTGACGATGAAGGGCTGGAGGATGCCGGGCGGGAGGCTGTTCAGGATTTGGGTGACGCGCTGCATCACCTCCATTTGCCCGACGTTGATGTCGGCCCCCCAGTTGAACCAGATCTGGATCGAGCCGAAGCCGTGCTTGGCGAAGGACTCCACGTGCTCCACGTTGGAGGCGGAGCTGACGGCTTTCTCGATCGGATAGAGGACGCTCTGTTCGATGTCGAGCGGCGGGGCGCCCTTGTAGATGACGCCGACGAAGGCGACGGGAACCTGAATGTTCGGGAACAAGTCCACGGGCAGGCGGTCCAGCGAGGTCGCGCCCAGCACCACCATCGCCAGCGACAGCATCAGGATGCCGATGCGATTTCTGAGCGCGAGAAGGGTCAGCCACATAATCGGTGAGTGATGGGTGATAGGTAATGGGTGATGGGTAAGGAAAGGTCAAGGCTGCTTTGACGTATCACTCATCACCCTTCACGCTTCACGGGTTCAAGAGGGCGGGCCTGCACGTCGATTCCTTCGTGGACCAGGTCCTTCCCGGAGACGATGACCCGCTCCGTCCCGGTCAGCCCCTTGGTGATCTCGATGCGGTTTTCCACCCGGGCGCCGATCTCCACCGGCACCTGGTAGGCCTTGCCGTCCCGTACCACGTAGACGTACTGGCTGTCTTCGAGCCGGGTCAGGGCGTCGATGGGAATCTGGATCGCATCCTTGTGCAGGCCAACCAGCACCTCGACGCGCGCGAACATGCCGCCCTTCAGCGCGAGGTCGGGATTGGAGAGGTCCACCTCCACGGCCATGGTGCGGGTGCCTCGATTCAGAGCTTGAAATACCCTGGTCACCTGGCCGGTGAAGACCCGGTCTGGGTAGGCCTCGGCCCGCACCTCCGCCGTCTGGCCGATCTTGATCAGCGGGACATCCTTCTCCACGACCTCGATCAGGATGCGGACCCGGTGGATGTTGTGGAGAGTCAGGATGCCGCGCGACATGGTCGAGGTGCTCGCGGTGGAGCCGGTGACGTAGGCTCCCTGGTCCAGGTTGCGCTCGGCGATGTAGCCGGCGAAGGGGGCCCGGATGTACGAGTACGTCAGGTTCGTCTCGGCCTGCTGCAGGGCGACCTCCATCTGCTGGACCTGCGCGCGCACGGACTCGATTTGAGCCACCGCCATGTCGTAGTTGACCTGGGCGTTGTCCAGGTCCTGCTGCGAAACGAACTGGTCCTTGATGAGCGCCTTCATCCGGTCGAAGGTTAGCTTGGCGTTGCGGATGTTGGCGTCCTGCCGCAGGACGTCGGCCCGCGCGGCGGCCAGGTTGGCCTTGGCCCGGTTCACCGAGTGCACGTAGTCCGTGTGGTCGATCTCGACCAGCAACTGGTTGGCCTTGACGAAATCGCCCTTGTCGACGTGAAACTTGGCGATGTGGCCGTCCACCCGGGAAAACAGGTTGACCTGCTGGTCCGGCTGAATGTCCGCCGTGAAGGGCAGGTGCACGTTGAGATCCTGGCGGATGGGCGCGACGGTGCCGACCGTGATGGTGCGGCCCTTGCGGCCGTCGCTCTTGGCGCCGCTGCTCGTCAGGCGGAGGGCCGCCAGGCCGGCCAGCACCAGTGCCAGGACGACCAGGAGCGAGAGCGCCGGATGTTGGCGGATGCGGTTCATGGATGTTTCTTACGCTCGCCTCGTGGGCGCCCCTTTTTGTCCGGTTCCGGTTCGGCTCTCAGCCCGTCCAAAAACAGGGTCACATAGTCCGCCACGGCGTCTTCCGGGCTGCGATGGGCCGGCACCTGGAAAATCTCGTGGAGCAGCCGATGGTGGACGACCATGCCGGCGAAGGCTCGGGCCGCCAGCAGCGGATCCACCGGTCGGAACACCCCGTCGCGGATGCGGGTCGTGATATACCCGGCTAAGTAATCGTAAAACACGCGGTGCTGATTCCGGAAAAACATGTCCGAGAGATCGTGCCCCTCCAGCGAGCTGAAGAGGAGCAGCCGGAGCAGGGTGGGGTCGGAGGCCCGGCGGATACGGTGGCTCGCGATCAAACTGAAGACCCGGTCGTCGTCCCCCTTGCGGGCCGCCTCCTCCACGACGGCCAGCAACTGAGCGAGGGGCGCCTTTTCGGCCAGGATGGCGGCGTACAGGGCGCGCTTGGTGGGGAAATATTTAAAGACCAGCGCTTCGCTGATGCCAGCGGTCCGGGCGATCTCGCGGGTCGTGGTGCCCTTGAAGCCCTTGGCGGCGAAGAGCGAGGCGGCGGCCGAAATGATGCTGGCCTGCCGTTCCTGCCCGGATGACCGGGCAACGGCGGAGGGAATTTTCTGTCCGCGAGCGGTCTTCATGATGGCAGGTGAGTAAGTGTTTACTCACCAAAAATAAGATACCACAAGTGCGGATGGTGAGCAATTCCAAAGGGGGGAACAGCCGTGCGCTAAAGCTGCAAGAGGAACAGGCCGGGCCGGGCTTCTTGATCGGGGTCGGCGATCGGCAGGAACTCGTTGAACTTGGGGGCAAGGGTGCGGCTGTCGATGAAGACGAAGCCCCGCTCCCCCCTGGCCTCGTAGGTCAGGTTGATCTCCGTGTCGGTTCCGCGCCAGTTGAACTGCTGGTTCAGGCCGCGCATCATCGAGCCGGGAGTCCGGTCGATCGGCCCGTATTGCGCTTGCAGGTAGACCAGAACCTGTTCGTGGGTTTTCTTGCCTCGATACCGGACGGACACCCGGGCGAATTCCCCATCGTAGGCGAGAAACTTCATGTACTCGACCTTGGCCTCGCCCAGCGGCAGCGGGCCCTGTTTGAGTTGGTACTCCTGGATGTGTTCCTCGGAGTTGACCAGTTGCAGGTCCGGCGCCTTTGCCAGCGACGAGCCCCACTGGATGCCGTGAAAGCCCTTGGGGTCGTTTATCATATTGCCGGCGGAGGTGAGCGGCGGGCCGACGAGCGCGAAGGCGCCGCCGAGGACAGCCAGGAGGCGAATGAGGGCGGGGGCACGAGATGGACGCAGACGCTGATAACTCATGGGTGCTCGCGACTTGTCGGGGCACAACCTAACACGATTGCCGCATGAAGACAACCGGCGTTGCTTGTGAATCTTTTCCTCCCTTCGCTATAATGCGAGCCGTTTTGCGATCGGTCGTTGGACTCTTGTCCGTGACGGAGCATCAGGTGCGGGGAGAGCGCAGGAATCAGCCATGATCGAGAGCGAGGAGTTTGTCCAGGCCCTCCAGGACAGTGGGTTCGATTTCTTCACCGGCGTGCCGGATTCCATCCTGGCGGGGATCATCGCCACACTCATGGAGCGGCGGCTCTACCAGCCGGCGGTGCGGGAGGATGAGGCAGTGGCGATGGCAGCCGGCGCCTACCTGGGGGGCAAGGTCCCGGCGGTCCTGATGCAAAATGCGGGACTGGGGACTTCTCTGAATACCCTCACGTCCTTGAACCTGCTCTATCGGCAGCCCTGTTTGCTGATCGTCTCGTGGCGTGGCTTCGAGGGCAAGGATGCGCCGGAATATCGTGTGATGGGCCAGACTATGACGCAGCTCCTGGACACGGTGCGTCTGCCCCACCGCACCCTGTCGGAGCAGACCGTCACGGAAGACCTCAAATGGGTGGCGCAGACCTTCATGAAAGAGCGTATCCCGGTCGCCTTGCTGCTCAAGCATGGCGTAGTCAGGGGGCTCCAACCATAAGGCGGGTCAATGACGATTGGAGCAAGCTGACAAGTTGCAAGTAGCCAAGTAACAAGTTTCGGACCCTTGCTACTTGGTCACTTGCCACTTGTGCCTTGTTGCTTGTCACTTGTCAGCTTAGGGTGAAAGAATGAGGCCAGAAGAAGGCACGATCCAAAGCCGGGCGCGAGCCATCGAGACCCTGTTCGGGCTCATCCCCGACAATGTGCCGGTCATCATCTGCGGCGGGTTCCCCTCGCGGGAGGCGTTCAGGATTGGGGACCGTCCGACGCACTTCTACATGCTCGGCTCCATGGGCATGGCCGCGGCGATCGGGCTCGGGGTGGCCCAAGCGAAGCCGGACAAAAAAGTGGTCGTGCTGGACGGGGACGGCAATGTCCTGATGGGGCTGGGCACGCTGGCCACCGCCGGTGCCCTCAGGCTCAAGAACTTCATCCACGTGGTGCTGGACAACGAGGTGTACGGAAGCAGCGGCAACCAGCCGAGCTATTCGCAAGTCGTCCGACTGGATCAGGTGGCCAAGGCGGCCGGCTATGTCAACGTCGAGCGGGTGCGGGAGCGCGAGGACCTGGTCTACGAGTTCAGGGACATGCTGGGCAAGGATGGGCCCAGCTTCCTGCTGGTCAAGGTTACGGAACAGGCGGAGGACGTGGGCTGGGTGCCGCTCGAACCGGCGCAGATCGCCGAACGATTTAGAAAGGCGATTGAATAACGTCGCGCGTGAAGCGTATTTCGTGAAGCGCGAGCAAAGGGTTTTCAGTCATCAGTTCTCAGTCGTCATGGTTCGACCTCTGCTCACCATGACCCTGAGCCTGTCGAAGGGTCAGTTCCGGAAACTGAACACGGAATACTGACAACTGACGACTCATTGTGAACAACGCTTCACGATCAACGGGAGATTATTCATGATTCTTTTGAACCGGGCGATGACAGTCTCGGCGCGGGTGACCGCAGCCTTGCAGCGGCCTGCGATCGATCACGGGGGGCCGGAGTTTGCGGTGCTCCTGCAGGGTATCCGAGAAAAGCTTCTCAAGGCCTTCGTGCCGGGAGCCGAGTCGGACTATACGGCAATCCTTTTGACCGGTTCAGGCAGCGCGGCGGTTGAGGCGGCGCTGCTCTCTTCGTTGCCGTACGGGAAACGACTGCTGGTCATCAACAACGGCATCTACGGCGATCAGATGGCATCCATGATCGGCGTGCACCGGCTCGGTGCGGCGGAGTTCAAGCTGGACTGGGGCGCAAGGCCTGATCCGGAAAAACTGCGACTGGCGCTCCGGCAGCACCCCGAAATCTATGCGGTGGCGATGACGCACCATGATCCCTCGACCGGCCTGCTCAATCCGGTCAGGGAGATCGCGGAAGTGGTGGATAGCCAGAACCGCGCCTTCATCGTGGACTCGGTGAGCAGCCTGGGGGGAGACGCGCTGGATATCGCCGGGGCGCACCTCTATATGGTGGCAGGAGCGCCGCAGGAATGTATCCAGGGGGTGCCCGGCGTCTCCTTCGTGCTGGTCCGCAAGGGCTTCATGGAGCGGATGAAGACCTATCCCAAACGGTCCTGGTACCTGCACCTCCCCCATTATTACGAGTCCGAGGAGCAGGGGAGCATCCCCTTCACGCCGGCGGCGCAAGTCTATGCTGCGTTCGACGAGGCTCTGACCGAGTTGCTGGACGAAGGGGTTGCCAACCGCATCCAGCGCTATAAAAAGGCCGCCGCCGTAATCCGTCAAAAGATGAACACGTTGGGGCTGAAGCCGCTCCTGCCGGTTGAATTCCAATCCAATAGCCTCACGGCCTATCACCTCCCCTCGGGCCTGACCTACCAGTCGCTGCACGACCGTCTGAAGGAGCAAGGCTATCTCATCCATCCCGGCCAGGGGCCGCTGGAGTCCAAGATCTTCCGGGTGGCCCACATGGGCGCCTTGAGCCCACAGGATGTCGAAGGCTTCCTCACGGCCTTCCAGCGAGCGCTGGAATCCGCTGCCGTCCGGTCGTAACGATCGGCTTGCCGGGACGAGTGCCGTTCCAACTCTCTTCGACGAGATTCTCGCCCCCCTTACCTTCATCCTCTCCCCCCGGGAACCCGTTGCTCTTTCTGATGCAACGGGTGATGGGGAGAGGGTTAGGGTGAGGGGGCATTTTCAAAGCAACCGGCAACAAATGGAGCAGTCTTTTCCCGAATTCCGACCGCACTTGGTCGGAATGGAGATTGATGCAAAAAGGACAGAGGACATGCACAAAAGGATAATGCCGGGAAGAACAGCAATTGAGTGGGAAAGCTGGCAGACTCTATAAGTGGTTAAAACTGAGCGTATTTTTAGCCGAAGGGAACAGTCCGGCAAGTGTGGCATAGTCATTGCTGTCTATTCAGCGCAACGGAACGCTCAGCGTCAGCGCAGCCGAAGGGCAAGCCCCGCTCGTTCGACCCCGAGGCTCTCGACGGGCCGGGATGGCAGGGTAGTCGAAGGATTGACATCGGGGGAGGATGAGAATACAAATGCACTGCCGGTCCTGCCAGGGGAGTTGCTCAACGATGCTCCACGACTTGGCCGATAGGCAGGCGTTCCGCTTGCACTCACTCACTCACTCTAACCATCTAAATCCTTCGCTCGCCCTCTCGCCAGTAGCCGCCGGCGCTGCCTGGCATGCGCCCGCGATCTGCGCTCTCTCACCTGCTTCGACAGCTACCGGGGATGCCTCTGGTCCGATGGGCCGAGCGAATAGAGGTGATGTTAGGCTGAGCATGCACATGGTTCAGTGAGGAAGGATTAACTATGTGGACAGACAGAAAACGCTCCTTCAGCACTTCTCGGCTTCTCGTGGGTGTTGCGGTGTGCCTGATGGTGAACAGTCTGTCGGCCTGTGCGACCCAACGTCTCAGCTTTACGATGCAGGCGCCGGCTAACACGAACTTGAAGGCGAAGGGCGTGCAGTCGCTCGCTGTGTCCGATTTTGATGGACCGGGGGAAGCAGGACAGAAGGTGGCGGAATTTTTCACGGCGAAGCTGGCCGAAGGCCAATACTTCAAGGTGGTCGAGCGTGAGAAACTCCTGGCTATGGAGAAAGAACAAGCGCTGGGTATGACCGGGGTGGTGGATGAAAAAATGGCAGCCAAAGCAGGGAAACTGCTGGGAGTTGACGCGCTTGTGGTTGGCAAAGTGCCAGCCTACTCGGTGAAGGATGGTCAATATACCAGAACTGTCATGCAGTCCAGAGCGACGGGGACCTATCGAACTGAGTGCAATGACGAGGGGAAATGTTACAAAGTTCCGAACTATGAGGAGGTCCCGGTGCAGGAACACCATCATATCCGCAACGGGGTGGTCACTGTGTCTTACCGAGTCATTCGAGCGGAGACCGGGGAGGTTCTGGTCGGGAGGCAAGAGACGGAAACATACAAGTATGACACGGGCAACCCCCCTTCGGCGGGCTTCCTGCTAGGCAGTCAGCGGGAGCTCGGACAGGAGGAAGTGCTGACCGCGCTGGCCCAAAATGTGGTTGCCAAGCTTGCTACTGACGTTCAGCCGCATCAGATCCGGGTTGACCGGGAGTTTGAGAACGGCGGTTGGCTCTTCGGTGACAGTGCTGTCAAGCAAGGGATTGAATTCGTCAGAGCGAACCGACTGGAAGATGCCATCCAGCGATGGGAAGCAGTTGTGAAAAACGATCCACAGAACAGCTCAGCCCACTACAATCTTGGCCTTGCCTATGAACTGGCGGGCAATTTCGAAAAAGCCGAACAGGCCTATCGGGTCGCTGAGCAGATCAGCCCTGAGGCCAGATACATCCATGCCGTATCGACGGTAAAAAAATCTGCTGAGGCGCAAAAGAAACTCGAAACGCAGACGAAATGAGCGCAAAGGGTCATGGCAGGGAACCACTTAAAGAGACGAAGACCAGGAGACTGAAATGCGCACCCCACTATTCTGGATGAAATTCATTTGCTGGTACAAAGGACGGCAAGATGGGAAGGATGGGATTCCGCCAAAGAATGCGACGGCCTCACCGCAGTGGGAAACGGAATTGCGCAACCGTTACGAAAGCACGGTGAGAGAAATTGCAGAGAGGTTTGATTCCGAAGAATCAGTCCTCTGCCAGAAATACAAAGCGACAATCGAGAAGGCGGTCCGGACAGAAATGGAGTGCAAAGAGATTGCGGCAAGCCTAAAGAAGCACGGTCGGAATCAGCTTGATTCCAAGATTAGGGTAGCGAGGATGGGGTCAGGTCTTGACTTTGCCAATTGAGGGACCTACCCTGCCAGCATCAGATGTCAACAGAGAAATGGGGACAGGCTGATTTGTTGGAGGGGGAGAGGATTGCAGGGATAAGGAGGGAGGAGTTTTTAGGGGGAGGAAAGGTTTCTGGAGTCTTTCACTCCTCGGGTAGGCGACATCCCCCTTTGTCGCTGAAGCGCTCGTACACCTCGAATTTCGTTTCCAGTTTCAGGAGCCGATGGTCCGGATCGCAAACGATCCGGCCGAGTTCCCGCATAGCATCAGTCAGGATTACGACAAGCTCCGAATCGCTAGTTTGCCCCGTGACAGGATGACCGAAAGCGGGTGTAAAGAGGGGGACCGACCAACGCCCAGGCGATATGAGGGCGACCCTACTTTTGGTGGCGTTTCTTGTAGTCCCTATACAGCGTCGGGCCAGCTAAAATGAGCGCGATGACCAGGACGCCAACCATGAGGACCACCAGATTAAGTTCCCGCAGGTCCATTGTTGCTATCTCCTTTCAGGAGCCACAAGCCCGTTGCGAGGAGCCCGACATATACCAGCAGCCCCAAAAGAAACACTCCGAGTTGAAAGGGCTGATCGCTGAGGAATTGACCAACTGCAAGGCCGCCCAACATGATATTGGCTGTCCCTGCGAGCTTGTCGGCCAGGAATTCCCGCTGCTCTTTGTTCACACTGCCAAATCGTACTCCGGTTTCCCAACCCCGTCAAATCAGGTTCGGCATTTGCTGCTGTGAGGCTGTGTTGCGCGGGGTTCTTGCTTCTTTCCTCTATGGCTACCTACTCCTCCGGCATCCGATCCACCACGCGGTCCCATTCTTTGATGGCAGGCTTCACATGGTGGTCCAGGTGGGTGAGGGCCACGTAGAGGCGGCCTTCGTACACGTCCCGCTTTTCGTCGTCGAGAGGAAGCACGTTCAGCACACCGGCAAGATTGTGAACCTCCTCGACCGCTTCCAGGATGTCCTGCATGTGATGCTCCAGCGCTACGCTGGAAGCGGATAGTAAGGATGTTTTCTCAACCAGCGTGGTCTGGGTTCTTTTCTTAATCATGGTGTTTTCCCTTCTTGAGCCGCCGCTCGATGTTTTCCGCGGTGCGCTTCCATGCAGCAATCTCGATCTTCCAGTGCCTGATCAGTCCTTCATCCGGAGAGAGCCGGCTGAGTTCCGCTTCGACCTTTTTCTGGTGCAGCCGGATCATCTCACGTAAGCCTTCGAGCCTGGCCCGCAGTTGCTTATTCTTTCCCATGTTGCCTTCAAGGTGGAGCTACTCTAACGGTCCTTACTCAGGGTGTCAATTCCGTGGCTACTGGGACGACGGCATGAGGCCCATTTACAGCACCCGACCGGCTTGTTAGGATACCGCTCGCTATGAAGCGTGGCCTGATGCTTGCGTGGCTCTTCCTCGCTGTGCTCTGCGCAGTGGCCTTCGGCTTCGTCACGGGCCTCTTCAACCCGGATGAGAAGGTGAACGGCCTGTGGCTGGTCGTGGCCGCTGCCTGTTTCTACGTCCTGGCCTTCCGTTTTTACGGCCGCTTTCTGGCGCGCCGCGTGGTCGAGTTGGACGATCAGCGCGTGACCCCCGCGCACCGGCTGCAGGACAACAAGAATTTTTATCCCGCGAACAAGTACGTGCTTTTCGGCCACCACTTTGCAGCGATTGCCGGGGCCGGGCCTTTGCTGGGGCCGGTGCTGGCCGCGCAGTTCGGCTATCTCCCCGGATTCCTCTGGCTGGTGATCGGAGCGGTCCTGGCCGGGGCGGTGCAGGACTTCATCGTCCTTGTCGCCTCAATGAGACGCAACGGCCGGTCCTTGCCGGAGATCGCGCGGGATGAGGTCGGGGTCATCACCGGCACGACGAGCGCGGTCGCGGTCCTGTTCATCGTGGTGGTGGCCTTGGCGGGATTGGGCCTGGCCGTCGTCAACGCCCTGTACCGGAACGCCTGGGGGACCTTCACGATCGCCATGACAATTCCCATCGGGTTCCTGATGGGGTTTTATCTGGAAAAGTTCCGCCCCGGCCGCGTCGGGGAGATGACGGCCATTGGCGTGGTCCTGCTCCTGCTGGCGGTGGTGGCTGGGCGGATCGTGGCTCAGTCCGACTTTTCCGGTTGGTTTCATTTCGAGCGTCCCACGTTGGTCTGGCTGCTGGCCGGCTACGGGTTCCTGGCTTCCATCCTGCCCGGCTGGATGCTGCTGGACCCGCGCGGCTATCTCTCGACCTTCATGAAGATCGGCGTGGTCCTGCTGCTGGGCCTGGGGGTCATTGCGATGGCGCCGACAATCGAGATGCCGCGGGTCACCACGTTCGTACAGGGCGGCGGGCCGATCATTCCCGGCACGCTCTTCCCTTTCCTGTTCGTCACGATCGCCTGCGGGGCGATCTCCGGCTTCCATTCATTGGTTGCATCCGGCACGACCCCGAAGATGATTGCGCGGGAGTCCTACGCCGTCGTCGGGTACGGGGCGATGCTGATGGAAAGCTTCGTGGGCGTGATGGCGCTGATCGCCGCTTCCGTCCTGGTGCCCGGCGATTACCTGGCCATCAATACCCTCCTGTCGGCCGATGCGCTGGCCGCGATGGGCTTTCCGACGGAGCGGCTGACGGAGCTGTCCCGGCTGGTGGAGGTGGAGATCGCAGGCCGGCCCGGCGGGGCCGTGTCGCTGGCCGTCGGCATGGCTTCGATCTTTTCCGGTCTGCCCGGCATGGCGCACCTGATGGCCTACTGGTATCAGTTCGCGCTGCTGTTCGAGGCCCTGTTCATCCTGACGACGATCGACGCCGGCACGCGGGTCGCGCGCTATCTGGTCCAGGAAATGGGCGGACGCCTGTACGCGCCGTTACGCCGGTTTACCTGGTGGCCGGGCGTGATCGCCAGCAGCGCCGCCGTCGTGGGCGCCTGGGGCTACTTGATCGGGACCGGCAGCATCTCCACGATCTGGCCCATGTTCGGCGCGGCGAATCAATTGCTCGGCACGCTGGCCCTCTGCATCGGGACGACGGTGCTGATCAAGATGCGCAAGGCCCGCTACCTGTGGATCACCGTCGGACCCATGCTGTTCGTGGGCGCCATCACGCTCACCGCCTCCTACGAGCTCTTGATGCTGTTCCTGAACGAGGCTGCGGCAGCCGGGGACTCCGGGCAGGTCGTGGCCCTCTACTTGGACGCGGCGCTGGTCGGGGTCGTCGCGCTCCTTGCCGTGATCGTGCTGGTGGACAGTGTCCGGCAATGGTACGGGTACCTGGTGCAGGGACGGCCCTTCACCTCGAGCGAAGTGGTCTTTGGCACGGACATGGCGCCGCTCGGAGGCGGGGCGCCGGCCGGACGCGAGGGATTGACGATCACGATTGATCGGTGTTGTTAACAAAAGGCTAGGGGCGAGAGGCGAGAGGTAAAAGATCGGACCTTCCCCAAGCCACTAGCCACTAGCCCCGCGCCCGTTAGGAATTGAAGGAGAGCAATATGGCTGAGCAGAATTCATTCGACGTGGTCTCGCAGGTCAACATGCAGGAAGTGAAGAACGCGGTGGATCAGACCCTGAAGGAGATCAAGCAGCGATTCGACTTCAAAGATTCCAAGACCGAGCTCACGCTGAAAGAGAAGGAAAAAGAGCTGGTCGTCGTCTCGGATGATGACTACAAGCTCAAGGCGGTGCTGGAAATCCTGAAAGGCAAGTTCGTCAAGCGCAACGTCTCGCTCAAGGCCATGACCTACGGGGCGGTGGAGGAGGCTCTGGGCGGGACGGTGCGGCAGACCATCACGGTGCAAAGCGGCATCGCCGCCGACAAGGCCAAGCTGATCAGCCAGGCGATCCGCGACGGGAAATTCAAAGCGCAGCCGCAGATTCAGGGGGACCAGGTCCGCATCCAGAGCAAGAGCCGGGACGAGCTGCAGGCGGTGATCGCGTTCCTCAAGCAGAAGGATTTCGGGATTGACTTGCAGTTCATCAACTATCGGTAAAGGGTCATTCGTGAAGCGTGAAGCGTGAAGCGTGAAGAGACACCCGTCCTTGGTAGAGGGAATTTTCTTGGCCTCTCTCTAGGCCTCGTCATCCTGCTTGTTACCCTCGCCGGATGCGGTCGCAGCGACGCGATCGTCGTCATCACCCTGCATCCCACCAACCCCAACATTCTGTATATTGCGACCAACGACTACATCTACAAGACCCGCAACGGGGGAGAGACCTGGGAAAACCTCTCCAGGGGAATGACCCACTCGCGCGTGATCGCGATGGCCGTCGATCCCGCCTACCCGGCCACGGTCTACGCGGGCACGAAGGGGGACGCGGTCTTCAAGAGCTACGACGGCGGGCAACGGTGGGTCTCGCTGCGGGCCGGGCTGGAGGACGTGACGATCACGTCGGTGGTCAATCAGTTCGTGTTCGATCCGGCCGAGAGCCGCCGCCTGTTCGCGGCCACCACGATGGGGATCTTCGAGACGCAGAACGGCGGGGAGCAGTGGCAAAAGCAGATGGAGGGCATGAAGGAAGTGCTCATGGTGGTGACGCTGGCCTTGGACCCCACGCGGCCCGCGATCATGTACGCGGGAACCAGCGGAGGCGTGTACAAGACCGTGGATCGCGCCCAGCATTGGGAAAAGGCCAACAACGGTCTGGTGCCGCCTGATGTGCTCAAGTCCTCCCGCGCGCTCGGCGTGACCGTGATGCAGGTGGACCCCCGGACGCCCGACCGGGTCTATGCCGCCACCTTGAGCGGGATCTACAAATCGACGGACCAGGCCAAGTCCTGGGTCCGGATCGCCCAGTCGCTGCCGGACCAGATGATCAGCGCGATGCTCCTGGATCGCTCTCGGCCGGATACCCTGTACGTGGCCAGCCGGGAGGGGGTCCACAAGAGCCAGGACGGGGGAGCTACGTGGAAGGCTATGAATGAGGGGCTGGCGACGTTGAACGTCCGCTCACTGGCTCAGAGCCAAGTCGATCCACGGGTCTGGTATGTCGGCACGAACGGGAGCGGGATCTACCGCAGCCGGGACGGCGGTGAAAAATGGACTGCCATGCCGCCGGTGCGGGAGACTAGGCCAGAGAGCTAATAGCTGATAGCTGACGGCGTCTCTGCTGATCGTCAGCGGCGGTTGGTGCTGGAGTCGCCGATGGCTGGACCGGCCCTGGTCGGGAGCGAGGATGACCCGGTCGGCCCTTGTGAGGTTCCGATCTCGAAGCCGGTCGTATTGGAGAGCGTCGTGTCCCCGGTCGCAGTTCCCGAGCGGGTGGGCAGGGTGGTGTCCTGGGTGCCCAGTCCCTTCCGTAGCTGGAGATCCCTCCGTTGGTCGCTGCCCGGTGAGCCCACGTCCCCGATGTCGGCGCCGAAGGCGTTGCGCAAGGTTGTATCGTCGTTCGCGGTACCGACGCGGCTGGGCAGCGTTGAGGCCGGAGGCCCCTGGGTGGTGCCGGGTGCGCCGATGTCCGTGCCGGTCGGGGCCGATTGCGGCAGTTTGGTGGACTTGAATTCCTGCTGGAGCGAGGCTTCCTCTCCTTGAATCCGGCGCTGCTCGCGCCCGGCCGTTTCGTAATCCGAGGTTTCCAGCTTCTCGTAAGCTTTGTCCAGCGAGCGCAGGCGCTTTTTCAACTGGCGGAGGTCGTCCCGCGTGCGGGCTACCGGCGCCACAAGCTGGCTCAACGTGATCCCCCGCTGCCCCGTGCCGATGTTGAGGAAGCCGGACTGCTCCATGAACCGCAGGAGATGGGAAGCCTGATCCTCCAGGTCTTCGAGGTCACCCAGGGAGCCGGGGTCGCTGGCACAGCACGCGAGGAACTGGCTGGCCTCTTCCAGGAACTTGGAGACCTCGCTCTGGATGTCCTGGGCCTTGATCGGTGCCCGCTCTACGGCTTTCTTGCCCGGTACTACAACCTTGGGCTTCTCTTCCTTCTCCACGAGCGGGGTGCAGCCCGGCTCAGGGTTGGCGGCGTACTGCCGATCCGGCGTTCGATTCGGACACCAGTAGATCGAAGCCTGGGGGTTGAGCGGGTTGTCCAGGCTCAGGTCTTTGGCGTCGCCGGCAGAAACCCCCGCCGCGACGGAGAACGCCAGCGTCACCACACTCACCCGGTTCATGCGAAGTGTCATCGTCGGCATGATGTTTATTGTGACCACGGAATGGGTGAAAGTCAATCAATCGCTCATTCGGCGGGGAGTTCCGGGAGTACAAGCTTGCAAACGCAATTCGTAATCAGATAGGCTGCAACACCGTTGGAAAAACGAGCCGTTCCCCTCTCAGACAAGATCCGCAGGCAACCATGCCATTTATTTCCATAGAAGAAGTCGCCCGCCACGTCGGGCGGGAGGTGACGATCCGGGGCTGGCTGCGACACCGCCGCAGCAGCGGCAAGATCCACTTCCTGGTGGTGCGGGACGGCACCGGCGATCTCCAGGCAGTCGTCAGCAAGGGTACGGTGGGGGAGGAACAGTTTGCCGAATCGGCCAAGCTGACCCAGGAGTCCTCCCTGATCCTGACCGGCAATCTGAAGGCCGACGCCCGTGCGCAGGGCGGCTACGAGTTGGAAGTCACGCGCATCCAACCGCTGCAGATCGCCGAGCCCTTTCCGATCCAGCCCAAGGAGCACAGCGTGGGGTTCCTCATGGAGCACCGCCACCTGTGGCTTCGCTCACACCGTCAGCATGCGGTGCTGCGGATCAGGCATGAGATCATCCGGGCCTGCCGCAACTTCTTCGATGAGCGCGGGTTCGTCCTGGTGGATGCGCCCATCTTCACGCCCAACGCTTGCGAAGGCACCACGACCCTGTTCCAGACGGACTACTTCGACGAGAAGGCCTACCTGACCCAAAGCGGCCAGCTTTACAGCGAGGCGACGGCCGCGGCCTTCGGGAAGGTCTACTGCTTCGGACCGACTTTTCGCGCGGAGAAGTCGAAGACGCGCCGGCATTTGATGGAGTTCTGGATGGTGGAGCCGGAGGTGGCCTTCGCGGAGCTGCCCGACATGATGGATTTGGCCGAGGCCTTCCTCAGCTACATCGTGGAGCGGGTGCTGACCGCGCGCCGGGCCGAGCTGGCCGTGCTGGAGCGGGATGTCGCCAAGCTGGAGCGGGTGACCCCACCCTTCCCGCGCATCACCTATGAGGAGGCGGTGGCGCGGCTGCAGCAGAAGGGCAATCCGATGCAGTTCGGCGATGATTTCGGCGGCGATGAGGAGACCTTGCTGTCGAGCGAGTTTGACCGTCCGGTGATCGTGCATCGCTATCCGACTGCGATCAAGGCCTTCTACATGCAGAACGATCTCACTCGTCCGGATTTAGCGCTCTGCATGGATGTGCTGGCCCCTGAAGGCTACGGCGAGATCATCGGCGGCGGGCAGCGCATCCACGAGCACGACAAGCTGCTGGCCCGGATTCGCGAGCACAAGCTGCCGGAAGAGGCCTTCCGTTGGTACCTGGACCTGAGAAAGTTTGGGTCCGTCCCCCATGCCGGCTTCGGGATGGGCATCGAACGGGTGGTGGCTTGGATCTGCGGGCTGGAGCACGTGCGCGAGACGATTCCGTTCCCACGGATGCTGTACAAGCTCTATCCGTAGTCGGATGCTATAAAAGCTTCATTTGTAGTAGTGACAAGTAACAAGTGAACAAGCTGACAAGGAGAACTTGTCAACTTGAAACTTGGCTGCTTGTCAGCTTTTTTCACGCGATATCCCTGACTGGCAGGGTCGCGGCCGATGGATTCCCAACATCCAACAATCCCAGTAAGTTTGCCAATTGAAGAACGCTTGGCCATCGCGTATCGTATCCGATGCGCCATGAACCACGCGCTCTTGTAGGTCTTGATCCCCAGCATCCGCTGAAGCTGGAGAGCACTGATCCCTTTCTTGGACGCGCACATGAGGTGAATGGCCGCTAGCCAGTACGTGAGCGGCACATGCGAGTCCTTAAAGATCGTTCCGACCGTTACCGAGAGCTGCCTCCGATACGCGCCACACTTCAGGGCGCGCCGTCCTGCGCTAGACACCTTCAAGCGGTAAATTTTGTTCGCTCCCCGGTGAGGGCATATCTGGCCATCAGGCCATCTGGTGCTCCCCAGGGGTTGTGGGCCTCGACCTCACCGATCTGTGGATATCTTTTTAATGGCATATCCTATTAAGAACAAAAGATTTTTCTTGACAATTCTGCTCCGAAAGGTATATTCCAGCAAAAATTAGTGGGAAAAAGTGGGAGTGAATGGTTTAGACGATGAAGATAAAGCTCTTGATCAGGTTCATATCCCCGTGTTGGTCAACGAGATTCTCTTTTGGCTGGCCTGCCGGCCAGGAGGGCGATACGTGGACTGTACGATCGGGCAAGGGGGCCTAGCCTCCCGCATCCTTGAGACCAGCGGACCCGACGGGATTGTGATCGGGATTGACCGGGACGAAGCGGCCATTGTAGCGGCCCGTGCCAAGCTCGAGCGGTACGGCGGCCGCGCGCGGTTCATTCAGGGAAACTTCCGCGAGCTCAAGCAGCACCTCGCGTCGGTGGGCGTCTCGGAGGTTGACGGCGTGGTCTTTGATCTCGGAGTGTCGTCGGCGCAACTGGACCAGCCCGAGCGGGGTTTCAGCTTTCTCGCCGATGGGCCGCTCGATATGCGGATGGATCGAAGCGGCGGGTTGACCGCCGCCGATCTGGTGAACCGGCTTTCGGAGCCGGAGCTGGCGGACCTGATTTATCGCTACGGCGAAGAACGGTATGCCCGCCGCATCGCCCGCGCGATCGTGCGGGCGCGCGAGACGCACCCCCTCCGGACCACCTTCGACTTGGTAGGAGTGATCCGCGCTACGGTCCCGCCTCCCTACCGCCACGGGCGCCTGCACTGTGCCACCCGAACGTTCCAGGCTCTCCGGATTGCCGTGAACCGCGAGCTCGATGGGCTGGAAGAATCCCTGCGGGATGCGGCCGAGGTGTTGGCGCCGGCGGGGCGGCTGTGTGTCATCTCGTTCCACTCGCTCGAAGATCGGATCGCAAAGCAGACCTTGCGTTCCCTGTCGCAGGGCCCTGATCCCTGCTTGATCACGCTCACCAAAAAACCGCAGACGCCCACGGAAGAGGAGCGTCGGGGCAACCCGCGCGCCCGCAGCGCCAAATTGCGCGTGGCGGAGCGGTATTCCATGAGGGGACCATCATGAGCACTGTCCTGATCGTCGACGACGAGCCCCAATTGCGATTGCTCTATGCGGAGTTCCTGGACCTGCTGGGCTATCGGACCTGTACGGCGCGGAACGGCACGGAGGCCTTAACCATGGTCGAGCAGGAACGACCTCAGCTCGTCTTGCTCGATGTTGAGATGCCGGGCATGAACGGCATTGAAGTCCTCGGCCGGTTACGGGCCGAACACTTCGGCGGCAAGGTTCTGATGATCAGCGGCTCCTGGAGCGAGGCCGTGCTGGACCGGGCGCACGAGTTGGAGGTGGCCGGTGTGGTGAGCAAGCCGTTCGGGTTGGGCCAGTTGGAGCAAGCGGTCCGGGACAGCCTTTCGCCGACGGGCGCGCGGGTGGGGTTGGATGAGGAAGATGCGCAGATGGCCCTGGCAAAAGCGCCGTTGTAGGAGAAATCTAAGCCTACTGGTGGTAAAAAACTCTCCGCTCACAGTAAAGGAGAAGTTGTCAGTCTTCAGTGCTCGGTTCTCAGTTTCATGACTGAAGACTGATGACTGGAAACTGATTACTCTTAAGCGAAGTTTGGTATGGAGGGTCGCATGAAGGCCGTTGCTGTCATCGTCGGAGTCGCTCTGTTGCTGCTGTACGTGTGGGAGCGGAACGAGATCGTGCGGGCCGGGTACCACATCGAGCGGCTGAAGGAGAAAAAGGTGGTCCTGCAGCGGGAGCGCGATGGGCTGCGCGTGAAGGTCTCGGCCTTGACCGCGCCGGAGCGGATTGCGCGGGCCGCCTCGGAAAAACTGGAGATGATGCCGCCTCGGCCCGGGCAGGTGGTGCTCGTGCGGGCGAGGCCGGATATTCCGGTTCAGGCCGAGGACAAGGACAAAGACAAGGATAGACCGGCCGGGGCAGAGCTCCGGTTGGCCAAGTACGACGCCGTGGGGAAAATGCCGTGACGACGAAAGATCCCTATCGCGGTCGCCGGATCGTTGCCGCGTTTCTTTTGATGATGGGGTTTGTCCTGGTGCTGTTCCGGCTGTTCAGTCTGCAAGTGCTTCAGGCTGAGGAGCTCACAGCCAGGGCGGACCGGCAGCATCGCAAGACCGTGACCGTGGAAGGGGGGCGGGGGGGCATCTATGACCGGCAGGGCAATCCCCTGGCGATCAACATGGATGTCCCGTCGGTCTTCGGCGTCCCGGCTTCGCTGGAGAACCCCTCCGGCGTCGCGCGCGATCTGGCCCGCGTGCTCCACATCCGGGCCGATGAGATCGAGAAGAAGCTCAAGCAGGAGCGGAGTTTCGTCTGGATCGCCAGGAAGGTGGATCCTGAGCAGGGGCGCAGCCTGGAGCGCCTGTCGCTGGATGGGATCGGCACGGTGCTGGAAGGGCGGCGCTTCTACCCCAAGGGGCCGCTCCTGGCTCACGTGCTCGGGTTTGCCGGGATGGACGGGCAGGGGCTGGAAGGCATCGAGCGCCGCTACGAGTCCTATCTGCGTGGTGAGAAGCAACTCGTCGTGTTGCAGCGCGATGCCCTGGGCCGCACGGTGTTTCCCAAGGGGCTCAACGAGCAGGCGCCGGCGGCGGGGCACACGATCATGCTGACGATCGACGAGGTGATCCAGTACATCACCGAGAAGGAGCTGGACGAGGCGGTTGCGGCGTCCAAAGCCAAAGGCGGCATCGCGATCGTCATGGAGCCGCGGACCGGCGCGATCCTCGCCTTGGCCATCAGTCCGAAGTTCGATCCGAATATCGTCAAGGGCATCTCGGCGGACCGCTGGCGGAACCGCGCCCTGACCGATGCCTATGAGCCTGGGTCCACGATGAAGGTCTTCATCGCGGCCGCGGCGCTCGAGGAAAAGGTGATGGAGCCCGGCACGATGGTCTATGCAGAGAACGGCCGGATGACGGTGGCCAACACGGTCATCCACGACCATGAGAAGTCCGGCTGGATCACCTTCGCCCAGGTGATCCAGAAGTCCAGCAACATCGGGGCGGCCAAGACCGCGATGGCGCTGGGAGAAGAGCGGGCCTACCGCTACCTCAGGGCCTTCGGCTTCGGCGAGCGGACTGAAATCGACCTCCCCGGCGAAGCGGCGGGTCTCGTCAAGGAGCCGAGGGACTGGGGACGCCGGTCGCTGGCGTCCATCGCAATCGGCCAGGAGATCGGAGTCACCGCCTTGCAGCTTGTCACGGCCGCCTCCGCCGTAGCGAACGGCGGCTGGCTGATGAAGCCCTATGTGGTCTCGGACATACGCAGCAGCCAGGGCCAAGTCGTCGCGCAGTTCGGTCCGCAGGTGAGGCGGAGGCCGATCTCGGCCGAGACGGCTCGGACCCTGACCGGCATCATGGAGGGCGTGGTGACGAACGGAACCGGCAGCCGCGCGGCCGTGTCGGGCTTCCGAGTGGCGGGGAAGACGGGGACCGCGCAGAAGATCGATCCTCAGACCGGCGCCTATTCATCGACGCTCTTCGTCGGGTCCTTCACAGGGTTCGTCCCTGCCGAGGACCCGCGTCTGGCCATCGTCGTGATCGTCGATGAGCCCCACGCAGAGGCCTGGGGCGGCGTCGTGGCGGCCCCGGTGTTTCGGAAGATCGCCGAACAGGCGCTGCCCTATCTCGGCGTGTCGTCTCGCGCGCCGGTCAGGCTGGCCATGGCGAGCTATTAACGATGGATTCATTTGGTGATTGGTTCATTGAGTCAGGAGCAATTCCCTCAAATGATTCAATCATGAAATCGCGCAATTCTTAATGATGACCCTGGGTGAGTTGATCGCTCCGCTCTCCGTGCTGGAACAGCAGGGGAGGTTGGACGTCGAAGTGACCGGCCTGACCGATGACTCGCGGGCGGTGCAGCCGGGCTGCCTGTTCGTGGCGGTCAAGGGAGGCAAGGCGGACGGCCATGCCTTCCTGCGACAGGCCGTGGCCGCCGGGGCTTCAGGGCTGGTCGTGCAAGAGCGGCCTGCGGCTTCGCTGGAGGCGGGGGCGGCGGGTTCCCCTGTGCCGATTGTCCGCGTCCAGGATTCGCGGCGCGCGTTGGGGCTGCTGGCCGGCCGGTTCCACGGGAACCCCTCTTCCCGGCTCAGCTTGATCGGGGTCACGGGGACGAACGGCAAGACCACGATTACCTACCTCTGCAAAGGGGTGCTCGAGGCGGCGGGGCGGAAGGTCGGCATCATCGGCACGGTGGCCTACCAGATCGGGGCGGAGCGTCTGGCCGCGTCACACACGACGCCGGGCGCCGTGGAGCTGCAGGCTCTCCTGGCCCGCATGGTGGAGGCAGGGCTGGACAGCGCGGTCATGGAGGTATCCTCGCACGCGCTCGCGCTGGACCGGGTCGTGGGCTGCGAGTTCGATGCGGCGATCTTTACGAACTTGACCCAGGACCACCTGGATTTTCATGCCGACCTGGAGGACTACTTCCAGGCCAAGTTGCGCCTCTTCACGGGCCTCACCCAGGGGCTCAAGTCCGGTTCCAAACGGGCGATCGTGAACGTGGATGATGAACGCGGCGAGCGCGTGTGCCGAGCCAGCCGGGTCCCGGTCTGGACCTACGCCGTGAAACGGGCGGCCGACCTGAAGGCCGAGGACGTGCGGCTTTCGCTGGCCGGCACCGGGTTCACCGCCGTGACGCCGGCGGGACGGTTTCACGTGGACAGCCGCCTGGTAGGGGAACACAACGTCTACAACCTGCTGGCGGCGATCGGGGTGGGGCTCCACGAGGGCCTGTCTCCGGCCCAGATCCAGGCCGGCCTCGAGTCGGTCGTCAACGTTCCGGGCCGGTTCGAGCGGGTGGACGCGGGACAGGACTTTACCGTGGTGGTGGATTACGCCCACACGGAAGATGCGCTCGAGCGGCTCTTGACTGCCGCCCAGCAACTCAAGACCGGCCGCATCATCACGGTCTTCGGGTGCGGCGGAGACCGTGACCGGGGCAAGCGGCCCAGGATGGGGAGGGTCGCAGCGCGGTTATCCGACCTGGTCATCGCCACGTCGGACAATCCCCGCAGCGAGGATCCGCTGGCTATCCTGAGGGAAGTGGAGGCGGGGCTCCGGTCCGCCATCGAGGCCCAAGAGACGCAGGCTCGCTACGAGGTGATCGCGGACCGTCGCCTGGCCATCGAGGCGGCCATCCGCGCGGCTCGACCGGGCGACATGGTCCTGCTCGCGGGCAAGGGGCACGAGGACTACCAGATCATCGGCTCCCAGCGGGTGCACTTTGACGACCGCGAGGTGGCGAGAGCTGCCGTACAAAAAATAGTGATGAATGATGAGTGATGAGTGATGAGTAACGGGTCAGGAAGCCTCACCCATCACTGGGGACCCGTTGCTCCAAGATTGCAACGGGTGCCCCCCGTCACCCATTGCGGATCACTCATCACGGATTACCGAGGGATGCCGCTCTTTACCGTCGAAGAGGTGCTGGAGGTGACCGGCGCGCGCCTGGTGTCCGGCGAGGCTCCGCGTCCGCTGCGGGGCGGCGTCCGTCGGCTCTGCACCGATTCGCGCGCGGCGCGCCGAGGCGATCTTTTCATCGCGCTCAAGGGCGAGCGCTTCGACGGACACCGGTTTGTGGCGATGGCTCTCCGTCGTGGCGCGATGGGGGCGATCGTCCAGGATCAGGTGACCATCGGACCGCCTGCGGCGAGATCAAGCGGTCGGGTGCGCGGCCGGGGGCCGTCCGCTCCTCTGCTGTTGAGAGTGCCGGATACGCTGGCGGCCTTTCAGCAACTGGCCTCCTATCACCGGAGCCGTTTCCAGATGCCGCTCGTGGCTGTGACCGGAAGCAACGGTAAGACCACGACCAAAGAAATGGTGGCCCTTGTGCTGGCGGAGCGGGGAACGGTGCTCAAGACCGAGGGCAACCTCAACAACCGCATCGGAGTTCCCCAGACCCTGCTCCGACTGACCGCCCGGCATGAGGCGGCGGTGATCGAGATGGGAGTGGATCGTAAGGGACAGACCCGGCGGCTCTGCGAGATCGCCCGGCCGACCATCGGCGTGATCACGAACATCGGGCCCGACCATCTGGAGTTCTTCGGCACCCTGGACGCCTCCGCGCAGGCCAAGGGAGAGTTGCTGGATCTGCTGCCGCCGGACGGCACAGCCGTGCTGAACGCGGACGATGCCTATTTTGACTATCTCGCCTCCGGGGCCCGCTGTCGGTTGGTCTCCTTCGGCCTCGCGCAGTCCGCGCAGGTGCGGGCCGTTGATGTCGCGACCGGTCCGAACGGTGTGACCTTCCAACTCCTGCTGCCCGCGCAGACCCGCGGCACGCGCGTCCTGTTGCCGGCGCACGGCGCGCACAACCTGTCCAACGCCCTGGCTGCGGCCGCTGTCGGACAAGCGCTGGGCCTGAGCGGGGCGGCGATCGCGCGGGGGCTCGCCCGCTTCAAGCCGGCCGCGATGCGGTCGCAGGTGACGGTCCGAAAAGGGGTCCGGATCATCAACGATTGCTACAACGCCAATCCGGCTTCGATGAAGGCGGCCATTGCGCTCCTGGTCGATCTGGCCGCCGGGAGCAGGACGATCGCGGTTCTGGGAGACATGCTGGAGCTGGGCCCGGAGACGCACGCCCTGCACCGGGAAGTCGGGGCCTACCTGGCCGATCGGGGCATCTCCCGCCTGATCGCCTGCGGGGTCCTGGGCCGGAGTCTGGCAAAGGGCGCCCGGGCGGCGGGCCTGGCATCCGATCGAATTGAGGAAGCGGCGGACGCAGCAGCAGCCGCGAAGATCGTGAAGAAGCTCGTGCAGCCGGGCGATGTGGTCCTGGTCAAGGCCTCGCGGGGCATGAAAATGGAACAGGTCATCGAACAACTGAAGAATGATGAGTGATGAATGCTGAAAAGTGAACAGTTCTCAGTTTACAGTTCTCAGTTTCGGAATTGTCAGGAACTGAAAACTGATCACTGATGACTGACAACTCAAATTCAGCATTCGGCGGTCATCGTTTCCCACGGTGGTAAATGCTCTATCTCTGGCTCTACCCGCTGCATACAGAGTTCTCCTTTCTGAACGTCTTCCGGTATCTGAGCTTCCGGATCATCTATGCGGCCGTGACGGCGTTTCTGCTGGCCTTTGTCCTGGCGCCGCCGATGATCCGCAAGCTGCAGGAGATTCGCATGGGGCAGCAGGTGCGTGAGGACGGTCCCAGCACCCACTTAGCCAAGACCGGTACGCCGACCATGGGGGGGCTCCTGATCCTGTTCGCGGTCCTCCTCTCCACCCTGCTCTGGGCGAACGTGTCAAACCGCTACGTGTGGCTGGTGATCTTTGCCACGGTCGGGTTCGGGTTGGTGGGGTTTGCCGACGATTACCTGAAATTCGTCGGGGGTCGGTCGAAAGGCCTGTCGGCGTCCCAGAAATTCATGGCGCAGGGCCTGGTGGCGCTCGGCATCGGGCTCTACTTTTACTTCCTGCCCGGCTACTCCACCCAGCTCAGCGTGCCCTTCTTCAAAAACTTCACGCCGGACCTGGGTCTCTTCTACATCCCCTTTGCGATCCTCGTCATCGTCGGGAGCTCCAACGCGGTGAACCTGACCGATGGGCTGGATGGCCTGGCGGTAGGGCCGGTGATGATTGCCACGCTGGCCTATACGATCGTGGCCTACGTGGTCGGCAACAAGATCATGTCCGACTATCTCCTGATCCCCTACATCGAGGGGGCGGGAGAGCTCGCCGTCTTTACCGCGGCCATCTTCGGGGCGAGCCTGGGATTCCTCTGGTTCAACACGTACCCGGCCTCCGTCTTCATGGGAGACGTGGGCTCGCTTCCGCTCGGCGCGGCGCTGGGGACGGTCGCGGTTGTGAGCAAGCATGAGCTGCTCCTCCTCCTGGTCGGGGGGGTCTTCGTGATCGAGGTCATCTCGGTCATCTTTCAGGTCGCCTCCTATAAGTCTCGCGGAAAACGGATCTTCTTGATGGCGCCCATCCATCACCACTTTGAAATGAAAGGGTGGGAGGAACCGAAAGTCGTGGTGCGTCTCTGGATCGTCGCAATCTTGCTGGCGCTGCTGAGTCTGAGCACGTTGAAACTGCGGTGACGGGCAAGGGGCGAGAGGCAATGGGTGAAAGGCAAAAAAGAAGGCGCAGGTCATTCTTGCCACTCGCCGCTGGCCTCTCGCCACTAGCCTGTACCGGTTGACGGCTGATGGCTAAAGGCCATGAGTTCATGGACAACGATGGACCTCAGGGGGGCGCGGGTGACGGTCGTCGGTCTGGCCAGAAGCGGGGTGGCAGCGGCGCGGTTGCTCCAAACGGTCGGCGCGCAGGTGACGGTGGCGGATGGCAAGGAGGAAGATTCCCTGGCGGACGCGTTGGCGCAACTGGACCGGCGCACCCTCAGGGTCAAGGCCGGCGCCGGCTACGAGTCGTCGCTAGACGGGGCGGAGTTGGTCGTGATCAGCCCCGGTGTCCCCTTCAGGCTGGAATCCTTGCAGGCGGCTCGTCGCCGAGGGGTCCCGGTGATCGGAGAGCAGGAGCTGGCCTCCCGGTTTGTGACGGCGCCGCTTCTCGCCGTGACCGGCACCAACGGCAAGAGCACCACGGTCACGCTGGTGGGGCTGCTGCTGGAGCGGAGCGGCAAGCGGGTCTTCGTGGGAGGGAATCTCGGCCAGCCGCTCTGCGAGGCGGCCCTGGCTTCCTATCAGTGGAAGGGCCAGGAAGGCAGCGCGCCGGGGCCCTATGACTATGTCGTCGCGGAGGTGTCCAGTTTTCAACTCGAGACGATCGCGCGGTTTCATCCCTGGGTGGCGGCGATCTTGAACGTGACAACGGATCATATGGACCGCTACGACTCGGTCGAAGACTATGTGGCAGCCAAGGCCAGGATTTTTGAGAACCAGACACCCGACGATTTCGCGCTTGTGAATCTGGATGATGCCCGGGTCGCGGGGCTCGCGCAGCGATCGCGCGCCAGGGCGGTGGCCTTCAGCAGGACCCAGCCGGTTACAGAAGGGGCCTTTCTGGACGGGGATCGGCTCTTGGTGACGATCGGAGGACGTACCCAGGAGGTCTGTCGGCTTGAGGAGATTCGGATTCCCGGGAGCCACAATCAGGCCAATGCGATGGCGGCCGCGACCATCGGCCTTCTCTGCGGCTGTCCGGTGGACGGCATCCGCGACGTATTGCGGACCTTTCCCGGACTGGAACATGCCCTGGAGATCGTCCGGGAGCGGCGGGGCGTGAAGTTCGTCAACGACTCCAAGGGCACGAACGTGGATGCCACCCTCAAGGCCCTTGAGAGCTTTGATGCACCGATCGTGTTGATCGCCGGCGGGCGAGACAAGGGCGGCGACTTCGCCCGGCTGCGGGAGTCGATCCTGCGGCGCGCGAAGCGGGTGATCCTGATCGGAGAAGCGGCCGGCCGTCTCAGGGCGGCGCTGAGCGGGTTCGACCGGATCAGCGACGCCGGATCGCTGCATGAGGCGGTCGAAGCGGCGGCCCGCGAGGCGGTTCCCGGCGATGTGGTGCTGCTGTCGCCCGCCTGCGCCAGCTTCGACATGTTTGTGGATTATCGGGACCGGGGGCAGCAGTTCAAGGAATTGGTCAACGCGCTGCCGTAACGAACGTGACGGGTGACGAGTGACGAGTGATGAAGTCGAAGAAATGTGGGGTGAATCAGTTGTCCCCTGTCACGCGTCACGCGTCACTTGTCACTGAATCGGGAGAGCGGATAAATGTCACGCAGGGGTGGTCTCCAAGCCGGCACCTTAGCGCTTCCCTGGCCGATGGGCGGTGCGTCGGCGAAGGGGGGTGCGGCGGCCGACCGGAGCGTATTGGCGGTGACGGTGGTCCTGGCCTTGGTCGGGCTCGTGATGGTGTTCAGCGCCAGCGCGGTCGTGGCCGGGAACCGATATCACGACTCGATTTATTTTCTCAAACGTCACCTGGTCTGGCTGGCCTTCGGGTTTCTGTTGCTCCAGGCCAGCTCTCGTCTCGACTACACGGTCTGGCGGAAGCTGGCCCTGCCGATCCTGGCAGTGACGTGCCTGTTGCTGGTGCTGGTCCTGATTCCGTCCTTGGGCGTCGTGGCCAAGGGAGCCAGGCGCTGGCTCAGGTTGGGGCCCATCTCCGTGCAGCCGGCCGAGATGGTCAAGCTGGTCGTCGTGCTGTATCTGGCCGGCTATCTCACCAGGAAGGAGGGGCGCATCACGGAATTCGCGCGGGGCTTCCTCCCGCCCCTGCTGGTCGTCGGCCTGCTGGCCGGGCTGGTGCTGCTGCAGCCGGACCTGGGGACGGTGGTGGTGATCGGCCTCGTGACGCTCGGCTTGCTGTTCCTGGCCGGGGCCCGGCTCGTTCATTTGTTCGGGTTGGTGCCGTTTGTCTTGCCGGCGGCGGCGGTGCTGATCTGGAAGTCCCCGTACCGTCTGCAGAGGCTCATGACGTTCCTGGATCCCATGAAGGATCCGACGGGGGCCGGCTTCCAGGTGAACCAGTCGTTTCTCGCCTTCGGGAGCGGGGGACTCTTCGGCGTCGGGTTGGGCGAGGGGGAGCAGAAGCTGTTTTTCCTGCCGGAGGCCCACACGGATTTTGTGCTGGCTCTGGCAGGGGAGGAGCTGGGGCTCGTGGGCACCGGCGCGATCATGCTGTGCTATGCGGCCCTGGTGCTGAAGGGCTTTCAGATCGCGGCAAGGGCGCGCGAGCCCTTCGGCCGCCACTTGGCTCTGGGCATCACCCTGCTCATCGGGCTCCAGGCGCTCATCAACGCCGGCGTGGTCACCGGCATGTTGCCGACCAAGGGGTTGACGCTGCCGCTGGTCAGCTATGGGGGCTCCTCCTTGATGGTCAATCTATTAGCGATCGGGATCCTCCTGAGCGTGTCACGGGACCGGCAAGGGGGGCAGGGCGGTGGAATCGGCGGGCGATGAACATCGTGATCGCGGCCGGAGGGACCGGCGGGCACCTCTATCCGGCGGTGGCGCTGGCGAGGGAGTTTCTCCGGCAGGTGCCGCATTGCTCGATTCTGTTCGTGGGCACGGAGCGGGGGATCGAGGGCAAGGTGCTTCCGCACGAAGGGTTCGAGTGGGAAAAGATCGCGGCCAAGCCGGTCATGGGGCGAGGGGTGCGGCAAGCCCTCAAAGCCTTTGCGTCGTTGCCGGTGGCGTGCTGGCAATCGGTGCGGCTTTTGCGAAAGCGGCGCGCCGACCTGGTTATCGGCATCGGCGGCTATACCAGCCCGCCCGTGCTGGCGGCGGGATTTCTGCTGAGAATCCCACGCGTGATTCTGGAGCCGAATGCCTATCCGGGCATGGCCAACAAGGCGCTGGGGCCTCTCGCCGATCGGGTGTTTCTGGGTTACGAAGCGGCCAAGCCGTATTTTCGTGCCAGCAAGGTCCGGGTCGTGGGGACCCCCGTCAGGCGGGCGTTTTTGGAAACAGGCGAGAGGCAAGAGGCGAGAGGCAAGGGGCAAGCTGAAAGCCAAGAATTTCGACCTCTCACCTCTAGCCCCTCGCCTCTAGCCCCTCGCCAGACATTGCTGGTGTTCGGTGGAAGCCAGGGGGCCCATGCGATCAATCAGGCGATGGTAGAGGCCTTGTCGCTCTTGCAATCGATGCCGACCGGCCTCTCGGTGATTCATCAGACTGGAGAGGCGGACTATGTCTCCGTCAAGAAGGCTTATGAGAGAGCCGGGTTGGGAACGGATCGGGTGGAGGTGGTGCCCTTCTTGTTCGATATGCCGCGAGCCTTGAAGCAAGCGGATCTGGTCGTCTCCCGCTCCGGGGCCGTGACCCTGGCGGAGCTGACGGCTTGCGGGAAGCCGGCGATTCTGATTCCGCTTCCACAGGCTATCTATCAGCACCAGGAACGCAACGCCCGGGTGCTGGAGGAAGCGGGTGCGGCGATGGTGCTGCTCCAGCATGGCCTCACGGGATCAAAACTGGCGCAGACGATCGATTCGTTATTGGACTCCGCGGATCGCTTGCGGGTGATGGGCGAGCGGAGCGCGGCAATGGGCAAGACCGACTCGGCGGAAGTCATCGTCAGGGACTGTCTTGCGCTCGTGGGAGGTGGCCATGACAACAAGTTCGGTGCTGGAGCCGCGAGGTCGTGAGCGTGACGCAATCAGCCCGGACAGCCGCGTCAGACTCTACGGGCAGGAGGGATTGACAGGGAGACACCGCAGCATGTTCCGGAAGATTCAGCATATCCACCTGGTCGGGATCGGCGGCTCCGGCATGAGCGGCATTGCCGAGGTGCTGCTGACCCTGGGCTACAAGGTCACCGGCTCCGACCTCCAGTATTCGGACACGGTTCGCCGGCTGGAGGAGCTGGGGGGGCGGATCTTCATCGGCCACCAGGAATCAAATATCGGGGAGGCGCAGGTGGTGGTCATTTCCTCGGCCGTGTCTGCGACCAATCCCGAGGTGCTTGCCGCCAAGGCCAAGGTCATCCCGGTTATTCCGCGCGCCGAAATGCTGGCCGAGTTGATGCGCCTGAAGTACGGGGTCGCGATCGCCGGCGCCCACGGGAAGACCACGACCACTTCGATGGTGGCGTCGGTGCTGGCTCAGGCCGGCCTGGACCCGACCATCGTGATCGGCGGGAAGGTCAATGCCCTCGGCAGCCATGCCCGGCTCGGGCGCGGCGACCTGCTGGTGGCGGAGGCGGACGAGAGCGACGGGTCTTTCTTGAAGCTCTCCCCCTCCATCATCGCGGTGACCAATATCGACCGCGAGCACCTGGACCATTACGGAACCGTGGAGCGGCTGCAGGAAGCCTTCCTGGAGTTCATCAACCGGATTCCCTTCTACGGGCTGGCCGTGCTCTGCGCGGACGACGAGCGGATTCGCGCACTGCTCCCCCACGTCGTCAAACGCTACCAGACCTACGGCCTCCACGCGCAGCCGGGCACGCCGCCGCCCGACTTCCGCGCCGGCGAGATCACGCTGAACAAGTGGGAATCGGAATTTCGCGCCTATTTCCGCGAGAAAAGCCTGGGGCCATTCCGCCTGTCCATCCCCGGCGTCCACAACGTGACCAACGCGCTGGCTGCCATTGCGGTGGGGATGGAGCTGGATGTGCCGGTGGATTTGATCCGCAAAGGACTCGCGTCGTTTGCCGGGGTGGAACGGCGATTCCAGTTGCGGGGGGAGAAGGCCGGCATCATGGTCGTGGACGACTACGGCCATCATCCCAGCGAGATCCGGGCGACGCTGTCGGCGGCCAAGCAGGGATGGGAGCGGCGCCTGGTCGTGCTCTTCC
>VGXG01000026.1 GCA_016873395.1 Nitrospira sp.
TCAATCCGATATGCCATGTGGCGGTAGTGTAGCAGAATTCAAGCCAGAAATCAGGCCAACAATGAATTTGCCGAGATAGGCTGTCTATAAAGAGTCTCCCGCGTTGGTCTTTCTCCTCGGTAGGCGTACTCCTAGGCCGACTCAAAAAGAAGTCGCCAGCCGGCCATGTTCTTATAAAATGGGCGGCAGGGATGCCCTTTACTGCGCGTGTCCAGCGAGCACAGGGGCTCCACAGGAAGGCTAGGCGGTCGCCAGACTGAGTTCTTCAATACATGAATGGGAAGGGTCGAGTTTCTTGGTGGTCATATAGACGATTGGTTGGCCGGGATCAGCCACGAACTATCTAAAGTTAGCGACGGCCACTGGCCGCTCATGGGCGAAGCCTTTTCGCTGCTGCTTGATGCGCTCGATTTCATGGAGCGTGTTAGCTTCGAGGTAGCTTTCTCCGCAGTGAGGACAGGTGACCACAGGAACATTTTCAATCACAAGAAGGTTTTTGCCTTTGCCGTAGGTCCTTGCGACCTTTCGAATTCGGACGCCGCCTTTTCCGCAAATATCACACGCCATCGCTCCTCCTCCTGAATTCATGGCTCGTACAGGGTAACAATGACCACTTTGCCAGTTGGACCTTCTTTGACGAGTGTTTCGATATTCTTGCCTTCAACGGTTTTTCCGTTAATCCGATATTTCGATTCAGCGGTCAGTTTATCCCTTTGGCGCTCCAGGATTGTGCCGGTGAGGATACCATGTTCTACATCATAGATCGTGTAACCGTCATCATTCATCTCGTCTTCCGCATGGAGAGTTAGCACGTATTCCCGCAAGCGGATTTTCTCTCGTATGCGCTTCAGAATACGCTCGAACAACCTGGCAATTCTCCTCACCTATGTGGAGCTTGCGGTAGTCTATGGCTTTCTGCACTTGTAATCAAGGCTGACACAGGTCCATTTGCGGACCTGACCAGAGGGCTCAGAGCAAGGTTGCAAGCTGGTCTTGCTGAGCGAAGCGCCCTTCTTTCTTCCTCCGTGGCCGGTGCTCTCTCCCGCGAGGCCTGCAGCGACCGATCTGCCCGTAACTGCGTGCGTCCACCGGGTCCTTCCTATTTCGCCGAGCAAACAGGCTGCGTTCGCGCACCGCGCAGGATGCAGCCGTTCTTCCCTTCCTCCTCATGGCTAGCGTCCCTCTTATCAGTGGCGATGCCGGTCAAGGGCCTGCGTCGCGAATTGCGGAGAATCGGGTCACCGCACTTGCCGAACAAATGCGCTCCGCTGCAAGCGGACGGCGAGGACTGTTTGAGGCTCCGTCCACGCGAAGCGTAGAACGGAATGAGTTCCGCAGCCGAGCAGAGGCGAGGCTTAGTGCGGTCGAGGCGGAGCAGGCTGAGCAGGGCAAGGGCGTTGACCGGCATCTTCCTCTCTTCACACCGGCCACTCCTCCTCGTTCCAGGCCATCTCCCAAAACATCCACTCATACCTCGAACTGACCGCGAACGCCTCCTCCATCCTCCGCTTCTCATCCTTCCCCGCGCTCTTCGCCCACTGATCCACCTCCTTTCGCATCCACCGCTGCACCTCCGCAAACTCCGGCGAGGCATAGAGCATGAGCCAGTCCCGGTAGGGATGGTTCTTCTTCGGCAGGCCTTTTTTCAGGAGATGCTGGCCCACCACACAATAGATCCAGGCGCAGGGAAGCGCCACGACGGTAATTTCGGCGGCGGTTCCCGTGGCCGCCACTGCCAGCATGTGTCTCGTGTAGGCATAGTTGGTCGGCGCCATCGGGACCGAGGTCATCTGTTGAGACGTCATCTTCCAGCGTGTGCCGTAATTCTCATGTAGGCTCCGCTCGACCACGATCGTCTCCTCCGCCAGCTTGTTGAACCGCAGGGCCGAGTCGGCATCCGGGGCCTTTTGCGCGGCAGCGGCGAAGACACGAGCGAGGTCGCCCAGAAAGCGGGCGTCCTGGAGGATGTAATACTTGAACTTGCGTTGCGGCAACGTGCCCTTGCCCAGCGCGACCACGAACGGATGGGAGAGCTGGGCGTCCCAGATGGGCTTGGCCAGCTTGCGCAGGTGCTCAGTGAATGACATAGTAAGAGCCTATGGCGTATGGCCTATGGCACAACCAAGAGCATAGGGCTTATGGCAAAACCCAGAGCCTCAAGAGCATATGGCGTATAGCTTATGGCACGACCTAGAAACCGTCTGCTATAGGCCATTGGCCATATGCTCTTGGCTTTGCTATATGCTATACGCTCTCCTCTCCCGGCTCTACGCCATAAGCCATTAGCTCTTGTCTGGCAAAAACGCGTTTGTGAACAACGTCTCCAGTGGCGGTTTCTTCCGGAGCACGCCGCGCCGGTGCAGCCAGTCGCGGACCTGCCGCCACCGGGCTTCGTCCTGCCGGAGATCGTCGGGGAAGTAGGGCCTGGTGGCGTGAAAAGTCTTGGCGGTGAGGGTCGGGTCGGCCAGGGCATGGGCCTTCAGATACAGGCCGAGCGATTCGTCTGCCTGGGTATGGGTGGCCTCCAGCCCTCGGGTGAGGGCGCGGGCGAAGCCGCGCACGAGCCGGGGATGCTGCCGGACCATGCGGTCGGACGTGAAGACGACCAATTGGTAGAGGTCCGGGACGCCGTACTGGGTCGGCAGCACGAACTCGACCGAGGCCCCACGCATTTCGGCCTCCACCTGCTCGTAGTTGACGAAGGCGCCGAAGACCGCGTCGGCCTTGCCGGTCAAGAGCGCGTCGGTCAGGGCGAAGCCAACATCGACCGGCAGAATGTCGTCGTAGGTCAGACCCGCCGCTTCCAGCAGGGCGCCCAGGATCGGGAGGTCGATGTCCAGCCCCGGCCAGCCGACGCGATGGTGGCGCAGGTTTTCCAGCCGCTTGATCGGCCCGTCTTTCAGGTACATGAGACAGACGACGGTGTGGGCCAGCAGCGGGCCGATCGAGATGAGCGGCTGTCCCTGGCTCCTGGCCTTGATGAGATTGGTCTGCTCGCCGACGCCGAAGTCCGCCTTGCCCTGCGCGACCAGGTCGAGCGACTCCTCCGGCACGGTGGGGACCAGGATGGAGAGGTCAAACCCCTCTTCTCGGAAGAACCCCCGTTCTTTGGCCGTGACGATGGGCAGGTGGTCCGGGTTCAGGAACCATTCGAGCGCGAGGGTGACGAGGGGACGGCGAGCGGCGAGCGGCGAGCGGTGAGGAGTGAGACGTGAGGGGTGAGGGGTGGATTTGTTTTTCCGGCGGGGAGCAGAAGCTGGCCGCCGGACGGGAGCTTTTTTCAGCATCCTGATTAGTTTTTACCGAGGCGGTTGATCCCGTCCAAAGCGGCGGTCCGGTAGCACTCTGCGAGGGTGGGGTAGTTGAAGACGTTGTGGACGAAAAAGTCCACCGTCCCGCCGTAGGTGATGACGGCCTGCCCGATGTGGATCAGCTCCGTGGCGCCTTCGCCGATGATGTGCACGCCGAGGAGCTGCATGGTGTCCCGATCAAAGATCACTTTCAAGAGTCCTTCCACGTCGCCGAAGATCTGCCCGCGGGCGATCTCCTTATAGAAGGCCCGGCCGGTTTCGTAGGGGATCCCCTTCTCGGTCAGCTCTTCCTCGGTCTTGCCCACGGTCGAAATTTCGGGGATCGTGTAAATCCCGTAGGGCATGATCTTGGGAAGGGTGGATTGCCGCACCTTGAACGCGTGGCACGTGGCTAGGCGGCCTTGCTCCATGGAGGTGGACGCCAGGCCGGGGAACCCGATCACGTCGCCCGCCGCGTACACGTTGAGCACGTCGGTCTGGTAATACTCGTTGACTTTGATCAGGCCGGTCTTGTCGGGGGTGATGCCGATGGCGCCGAGATTCAGTTCATCGGTGTTGGATGCCCGGCCCATGCTGTAGAGCAGCATATCGGTGACCACGGTCTTGCCGCTCTTGAGGGTGGTGACGACCCGGCCCCGCTCGTCCTCCTTGACGCCGGTGATCTCCTCGTCCAACTGCACGGTCACGTTGTTCGTGCGCATGTGGTAGATGAGGGCCTGGATGACCTCCTGATCCACGAATCGGAGCAGTTCCTTGCGACGGTCGAGCAGGGTGATTTTGATCCCGAAGGCGGCGAACATGGTGGCGTATTCACAGCCGATGACGCCGCCCCCCAGCACGGCCATCGTCTTGGGGATGGAATCCGTGTCGAGGATCGAGTCCGAATCGCAGATGGTGCGGTTGTTGAACGGAATGTCTTGGCTGCGCCGCGGCCGCGAGCCGGTAGCGATCACGATGTAGTCGGCCTGGTAGGACTCGGTCCGGCCGTCGCGCATGGCGACCTGGATGGTGTTCGGATCGAGGAACGACGCGGTCCCGTGGATGATGTGGACATCGTTCCGTTCCAACTGATTCGTAATGATGGCCAGCTCGTTCTTGACGACCTGCTCCTTGCGAGCCATGAGGTCGTGCATGGTGAAGTTCTTCTTGAGCGAGTAGGAAACGTTGGGGAACGACCGGAGCTTGAACCCGTGCAGGTAGTAAATCGCGTCTTTCAGGGTCTTGCTGGGGAGGGTGCCGGTGTTGACCGACGCGCCGCCGACGTACGGCTCCTTCTCGATGATGGCGACTTTCTTACGGAGCTTGGCCGCCTGAATCGCCGCCTTTTGGCCGGCGGGCCCGCTTCCCAGGACCAGTATGTCGTAGCGAGGCATGGAATCAACCTAACTGGAGCATATGGCTAATGGCCCCGAAGTCGGAGCATATGGCGTATAGCGTATGGCACGACCTAGAAACCGTCTGCTATAGGCCATTGGCCATATGCTCTTGGCTTTGCTATATGCCCTACGCTCTTCTCTCCCGCTATAAGCCATTAGCTCTTCTCCGCTAACGCTTTCGCCGCCTGAAACGCCGCTTCCATGTCCGGCATCTGGGCCAACTCCGGCGTGACCTGGAGATAACGGATGACGTTGTCCTTGTCTACGACCATGACGGCCCGGGCCAGAAAATGAGGGTCCTTGACCAGCAACCCGTAGGTCTGGCCGAAGGCCCCGCTGCGAAAATCGGACAAAAAGGTCACGTTCTTGATCTTGGCTTCCTTGGCGAAGCGGCCCTGGGCGAAGGGGGTGTCCACGCTCACCGTGATCAGCTCCACGCTTTGGTCCAGCCCGCGGTTCTTCTCACTCAGGTAATGGGTCTGCTGCTCGCAGACAGCGGTATCGATGGAGGGGACCACGCTGATGATCCGCACCTTCCCTTTCGTGTCCGCGATGTTGGTCAGGGAGAGGTCTCCCTTGGCCACTTGGACGTCACGCAGGGAATCTCCCACCTTGATCCCCGGCCCGGCCAGCGCCATCGGAGTGCCTTTGAACGTCACGCTGCCGCCATCGCCGCCGCTGGCGCTGCCCTTGGCCACAGGAAGGTCCTTGTACATGAATGTGGGTTCGGAGTTGCCGCCCATCAGGTTGCATCCGCTGATCAGGAACAGAGCGGTCAGGCCGGCTGCGACGGGGGCTGTATGTGCGACTGATCTCATGTTTTTTTCCTCCATACCAAGCTTGCGCGAGAGTAGTCAGTTTTCAGTCATCAGTTTTCAGTCATGAAACTGAGAACCGAAAACTGAGAACTGACAACTTCTCTTTATACTGGGATCGTTCAGTTCCCAAAGCACTGCCCGATTATAGGGTCTCACCGAGTGGTTATATAGGGACAGTTCTCTCTCACTGTCAAGGCTGAAGGGAGTTCAGGAGAAGCGGATTGACGAGGTCGGGCTTCTCCCACTGGGGCATATGGCCGGCGTTGGGGATGACCGTGAAGGTCGAGCCGGCGATAGTCCCGTGCAGCTCGCGGCCGACCGACAGGGGGAAGACCTTGTCTTCGGCTCCCCAGAGAATGAGGGTCGGCTGGCGGATCTCTCCCAACCGTTTGGCAAGACCCTCCTCCCAGAGGGGGAGATTTCTGGCCTGGGCCATGACGGGGGCAATGAAGCCGGAGCGTGTGCGGTTCCGGTAAGACCGTTCGATGACCATCGGAGTCAGGAGCGACGGATCATGGACGATCTCGCGGAGGACGGTCTCGGTCGGGCCACGGCCGGCGAGCCAGTTGCCGAGGCGCACCAGCCAAACCGGCGCCCAGGTGTCCAGGGCCCGCTGAATGAGGGGGCTGGTCAGCTTTTCCCGCACATGGTCCGGAAATCCGTCGATCAGGATCAAGCGGTCCACGCGCGCCGGATGGGTGAGGGCCATGCCGATGGCAAGCCCGGCCCCCATCGAGTTGCCGACCAGGGTCGCCCGTTCGATCCCCAGCTTGTCCAGGAACCCGGTGAAGAACTCGATGAGTTCCGTGGGAGTGTAGGCGATGTCGGGCTTGTCGGACAGGCCGGACCCCAGGAGGTCGGGGGTAATGACCCGATGTGCGGCGGAGAGGGACGCCTGCTGGTATTCCCATTGCCACATAGACCCGCCGAAGCCGTGGACCAGAATGACCGGCGGGCCGGTTCCTAGATCGAGATAAGCGATGCGATGGCCTTGCACGAGCACGGTCTTGATCGGGAGACGTTCCATCGAGTCGAACCAGGGGGGGATCTCGGACGTTCCGGCGCAGGCAGCCAGAACGAGCAGCATCACGATCGGGAAAAGGGACAGGTGGGGAAGAAGGAGGAGGCTGAATCGCATCGGCGGCCGGATCGCGGCGGTCACCGCGCCTGTTACTCCAATTGCACGAGGGTCTCGTCGGTCTTGACGTCCTCGCCTTCTTTCACGTAGAGGGCGGCTACCTTGCCCGTGATGGGGGCGGGGATTCGACTCTCCATTTTCATGGCCTCGATGACCAGGACCGGATCGCCGGCCTTCACCTGGTCGCCTTGGGAGACCAGGACCTTGACGACTCGGCCCGGCATCGGCGAGGCCGCGTCCCCCGGCTTCGTCGGTTTCGGGCGTTTGGGGGCGGTCTTTCCACCGACCTCCGGCGCTTCGGGAACCCCGGCGAGCACTTCCTGAATCGGCTCAAGGTGGACTTCTTCCAACTTGTCGTTCACCCGAATGTAGTAGGGCTTCCGGCCGTCGCTCTTCCGGCCGGAGCCGGAGACCTGGATGTGGTAGGACTCGCCGTGAATGGTGACGTTGAACTCGACCGGCGCGAGGTGCAGCTCATGGGCGACAGCCGGGCCCTTCTCCGGAGGCGGCTCGAGCTGTTCCGGCTTCAGCTCGCCGCGCTCGCGCTCGTCGAAAAACTGCCGGGCGATCGGCGGGAAGAGGGCGAAGGACAACTGGTCCTCGATCGACGCGGTCCTTCCGGCCAACTCCTTCTTGACTCCGTCGAGTTCCGGCTCCAGGCGGTCCGCCGGGCGGCCCCTGATCGGCTCCTCCTCGCCGATGGCCCGCGCCATCACCTCCGCACAGACCGGCCCGGGCGGTTTTCCGTACAGGCCCAGGAAGTAATTTTTGGTCTCGTTGGTGATGACCTTATAGCGCTCGCCGGTCAGGACGTTAAGCGTGGCCTGCGTCCCGACGATTTGGCTGCTGGGCGTCACCAGCGGCGGATAGCCCATGTCCCGCCGGACACGCGGGACTTCTTCCAGCACCTGCCGCATCTTGTCGAGCGCCTGCTGCTCCGCAAGCTGAGCCGCCAGGTTCGACAACATGCCGCCGGGAATCTGGGTCGTCAGGATTTCCGCATCCACTCCGTTGAAGTCGCTTTCGAACTGATGATACTTCCTCCGGACGGCTCGGAAGTGGTCGGCGATCGGGGCGAACGCGGGCAGCTCCAGCCCTGTGTCGTAGGGCGTGTTGCGCAACGCCGCGACCAGCGTCTCGGTCGGCGGGTGGGACGTGCCGCCGGCCAGCGGGGAAATGGCCGTATCCAGCATGTCTAGCCCCCCCAGCACCGCCATCAAGGCCGACATGGAGGCCATGCCGGAGGTGTAGTGGCTGTGCAGGTGAATCGGGACCCGGACCGCTTGCTTCAACTGTTTGACGAGGGTGTAGGCGTCCAGCGGAGCCAGCAGGCCGGCCATGTCCTTGATGCAGAGGGTGTCCGTGCCCAGGTCTTCCAACCGTTTGGCCAGCTCGACGAAGCGTTTGAGGTTGTGGACCGGGCTGACCGTGTAGCAGAGAGACGCCTCGACGTGTTTGCCGCAGGCTTTGACCTGCTCTATCGCCCGTTCCATGTTGCGGAGGTCGTTGAGGGCATCGAAGATCCGGAAGACGTCGATGCCGTTGGCGGCGGCGCGCTCGATGAACTGATCCAACACATCGTCGGCATAGTGGCGGTACCCCACGATGTTCTGGCCGCGCAGAAGCATCTGCAGCCTGGTGCGGGGCATGGCGGCCTTGAGGGCCCGGAGCCGCTCCCAGGGGTCCTCTTTCAGAAAACGCAGGCAGGTGTCGAAGGTGGCCCCGCCCCAGACTTCGAGCGACCAGTAGCCGACGGCGTCCAGCTTGTGGGCGATCGGCAGCATGTCTTCCGTGCGCATGCGGGTTGCCAGGAGGGACTGGTGGCCGTCCCGGAGCGCGACGTCCGTGATGAGGAGCTTCTTTCCCGGCGCCGCCTCCACTTCGAAGGCGGGCGCAGTCTTCCTGGTCTTCGCCGCTCTGGTAGGCTTGGCAGTCTTGCGTTTCATGGGCATTTAGGTCTGCGAGCTATCAGCTTTCAGCATTCAGCTTCTTTAGGAGATCGGTCTTCAAGCTGACCGCTGAGGGCTGAACGCTCCCTATTCACAGCCCTTCGTACGCCGCGATCGCCGCGGAGATGGCGACGACCAGGTCCTCGGGCTCCACGTTGCTGTCGTACTCGAAGACTTCCGGATGCGTCTCCAGGTAGAAGGTGTCGAAGCGGCCGGCCCGGAAATCCGGCTCCTCCATGATCTTTTTGAGAAACGGAATCGTGGTCTTGACGCCGCGCAGGACGAATTCTTCCAGCGAGCGGTGCATGCGGCTGACCGTCTCATCCCAGGTGCGGCCCCGCACCGTGAGCTTGGCCAGGAGCGCGTCGTAATACGGCGGTACCGTATAGTCCTTGTAGACCGCCCCATCGATGCGGACCCCGATGCCGCCCGGCGAGAGGTAGGCGGTGATGGTGCCGGTCGAGGGCCGGAAGTTGTTCCGCGGATCTTCGGCGTTGATCCGGCACTGGATCGCGTGGCCTTGCAGGGTGACGTCCTCCTGCTTGAATTCCAGCGGCTGGCCGGCGGCGATGGAGATCTGGGACCGCACGATGTCCACCGCGGTGATCTGCTCGGTGACGGTGTGCTCGACCTGGATGCGCGGGTTCATCTCGATGAAATAATAGCGTCCCTCCTGATCGAGAAGAAATTCGACGGTGCCGGCGTTGTCGTAGTCCACAGCACGAGCAATGACCGTCGCGGCCTCGCCCATTTCGCGGCGCAGGCGTGGCGACAGGATCAGGGAGGGCGCGATCTCGATCAGCTTCTGGTGGCGGCGCTGGATCGAACAATCGCGCTCGCCCAGGTGGATCACGTTGCCGTGGCGGTCGGCGAGGATCTGAAACTCGACGTGGTGCGGCCGTTCCACGTATTTTTCAATGAAGAGCGCGCCGTCGCCGAACGCCGCCAGGGCCTCGCGGGCTGCGGTCTCCATGTCGGCGCGCAGCTCGTCGTCTGAGCGGACGACCCGGAGCCCCCGGCCGCCGCCGCCGGCGCTGGCCTTGATCATGGCGGGATAGCCGATCGACCGGCAGAACGCCAGGGCCTCGCCCGCACCTGAGACGGCTCCGTCCGTGCCGGGGACGATCGGGACCCCGACCTGCTTGGCCAACTGCCGCGCCTTGACTTTGCTGCCCATCAGACTGATGGCCTCCGCGGAGGGGCCGATAAAGGTCACGCCCGATGCCTGGCAAAGCTGCGCGAACTGCGCGTTCTCGGACAGGAACCCGTAGCCGGGATGGATCGCGTCGGCGCCGATGCGCAGGGCCAGGTCCACGATCTGCTGCATGTCCAGAAAGCCCTGGACCGGTCCCGGCCCGACCAGATAGGCCTCGTCCGCCTTCTTGACGTAGATGCCGGTGGAGTCGGCCTCGGAATAGATGGCGGCGGTGGCGATGTCGAGCTCGCGGCAGGCGCGGATGATCCGCATCGCGATCTCGCCTCGGTTTGCCACCAAAATTTTCTTAAACATCATAGGATTAGGTCCTGTTTGGACCGAACGTATCCCGCGCGACGAGAAAGTCGGGCTGAAAGTCCGCGTAAGGTAGCACACCGCGAAGAGAAGCGGCAAGGGGCAAGGGGTTTGGGGTAAGGGGTTGTGAAGAGTACAAAGTGGCGGGTGGGAGGCCTGGGTATCTTGCTCTAGCCTCTTGCCCCGCGCCTCTTGCCAGTCATCGTTACTTGGACTTGATCAGGAAGCCCTTGGAGCGGGCGTTGCCTCCGCCCGCGACAACGTCGATAAACGACATCCCGGCCCGGGCCTCTGGAACGATCGCCTCGATCGTCGTTTCGTTCACGAACGTGTACTTGACCGCCGCGCTGCCTGTGGCGCTGAACGCCACACCCTGGAAGCACTCCTTGGTTCCGAAGTTCTCCCCCTTGATGACGACCTTGTCGCCGGGCTTGGCTTCATCCGGTTCCACCTTGAAGATCTTGGGACGTTTGTTCCGATCGCAGACCGGGTCTTTCTCCACCTTGGAGGCGTCGAACCCTTTGATGGACTCGGTTCCGAACAGGCTGAAGCCGGTGCCTTCCTCCATCGTGCCCTCGGGAGGGGCGCCCTCAGCCGCCCAGATCGTGTGAACGGGGGCAGAGATGGCCAGCACAACCATCAGGGTCAAAAAGTGCCTGAACATAGAGGCCTCCTTCAATCAAGGGTCCTATAATGCCGACGAATGACGTCTAACCAGGACTTCTAAACCACCGCTATTTCTGATCAAGGGGGATATAGACTTCATCAAGAATTTTCTGTCCGTCCTTCGAGAGCGCAAAGGCCTGGAAAGCCTCCACGATCTGATCCGCCTCCTTCTTGGTGAGGAGAAGCACCGGGCGGCGGAGTTGATAACGCCCGTCTTTCACGGGCGGTTCTTCGGGTTCCACCTTGTCGATCGGCAGCAGGCGCACCGCGACTCCTGAGTTAACGGCCTCCAGCGCCGATCCGAGGGACACGTAGGTGACGGCGGACAGGGGGGGAAGGGTGCCGGCCACGGTTTTGATGGCCTTGTCATCCGGCCCAATGACCTTGGCGCCGTCCTGAATTTTCCCTTCGATCCCCAGATACCGCTCAAAAGCGTCGCGGATATTGCGGTTCGCCGGACGGTCGAGGATCAACACCCTGGTCTCCGGTCCGCCCAACTCCGACCAGAGCTTCACCTTGCCCGTAAAGATGTCGGCCACCTCTTGCTTGGTCACTTCTTTCGTCTGGTTCGAGAGGTTCACCATGACCGCGATGCCGTCCCAGGCGATGGGGGTTGCCTTCAAACCGGGGGCCTCTTTGCCTGTGACGGCGATCTGCGCTTGACCTGACTTGACGAGCTCAATCGGCTTGGAGGTTTCGTCCCAGAGCACATCCACATAGGCCCTGGGGTTGGCTTTTTCAAAGACCCTGGCCAGCTTCTCGATGACGACCAGCTCAGGGCCGTTCCCGGCAATGGCGAGCGAGCCCGAGACGTCGGCTCCCGCGGCCCGGGCGGGAGCCCAGAGGCTGAAGAGACAAAGCCCTACACTGAGAAGAATTCTACGCTGCATGAAGCCTCCTCCGCGGCGACGAACGGACACTGCCCGTTCGTCGATGAACGAACCATAGAATGATAGGTGGCTTCCGATCGGCTTCCCCGGTCTTGTCCGAGCACCGTGGCTGTGCGTAGCCGTCCGGGCTGCGCCGAAGAACCGCATGATGATTGGAAGCGGAAGTATGATCAATCAGGGAACAAACAAAGTCAAGGGAGGATTCCAGGAACCGGAGACGGGAAAGGAGTCACGGCAGCTCGAATCAGGTCCCGCCTTGGTTGCTCCCCTTCTTGGGCTCCGAGCTTGCAGGCGAACCGGCGCTTGGCCGATCAGGATTGACTCGCTTCCCCCAGACGGGAGGCAGTTTGGAAAACTTGTCCATGCGGTCGTTGAGCATGTCGTAGGCCTTCATTTCCTTGAAGCCCGGCTTGTGATCGCCGACGACTTTGGAGGCAAAGGAAGACAGCAGCCTCGTCGATTTTCTGGCCTGGCAATGGGGACAGACCGTGTCTTCCGCGCGGAAACTGACCGGCTGCACCTGCTCAAACTGCTCACCGCAGCCTTCACAGCGATATTCATAGAGTGGCATCGGACTTCTCCCATCCCTTGAAGACTGACGGTCTCTCGACGGGTTTATTATAGCCGAAATACCGGCCGGATTCGACCACCGGTGCTGCAGCTCGACTCTGTCCGACACTTGACCGCAGCGTGGATGCTCCAGTATGTTACCACGAACCGTAATGAAGAACTAGGAGAACCACCGGAGGCAAAGTAACTATCCGCCCACGGTAAAGGAAGAGTTGTCAGTTCTCAGTTTTCGGTTCTCAGTTTCATGACTGAAAACTGATGACTGAAAACTGACTACTCTCGAGCAAGCTTGGTATGGAGGGAGTGCATGCCGTTGTTGATTCGCAAGTACAAACTCACCACCGGGATGATGCAGGAAGAGCGGATCGATGACCCGGACCGGATCGAGCGGTATTTCCGTATTTTCGAGAAGGAGGACGTGAAGAAGCTCGAGGCCGGCCAGAAGGTGTTCATCGAGAAGGACGAGTGGCAGCTCCTCCCCTAAAATCGTGAGGGGGTGAGACGTAAGGAGTGAGGGGCTAAACAGCCGGCCTTCATTTCTTGACGCCTTACCCCTCACGCCTCACGCCTTACCGGTTTTCATGGTGTACTGGGTTCACATTGCGCGTTCGATTGACCGGGTGACGCTCCACCGCGAGCGGTGTGCGGAGGTGCCGTCCAACTTCATCCGGACGGACTTCTGGGAGGGAGGCTGGTTCGACTATCCGGACAAGGAACGGGCGTTGACCGCCATGGAACAGGCCGGCGTGACCTACCAGCAGAAATGCCCTCTGTGCAAACCATAAAAGAGCAGGCGAGTGGCGAGGGGCTATGGGTGGATGACCAGCTTCCTTCCTCTAGCCTCGCGCCTCTAGCCCCTTGCCTATTGTTATGCCCCAACTCGCCCTGTTCCTGAGTGCCTTGGTCTGGGGTGCCACGTTCCCGGCCACCAAGGCCGCGCTGGCTGACATCCCTCCCTTTTCTTTTCTTACGTTCCGATTCCTCCTGGGGACTCTTCTGGTATTCGGCCTGTTTTTCGCCTTCGGGCAGCGGCTCCGTATGGATCGCCGGCTGCTGTACATCAGCGGCGTTGCAACGGTCTTCCTGTTGCTCGGCTATGTCACGCAGACCGTCGGTTTGCAGTACACGTCCGCCTCGAACTCCGCCTTCATCACCGCGCTGTACGTGATCTTCACGCCGCTCTACTTGGGCCGGTTCGGGGGACGGATTTGGCTCTCGGCCGGGCTGGCTCTGGCCGGCCTCTGGCTGCTGGTGAACCCGTCGGTCTCCGTCAATGTCGGTGATCTCTTGACGCTGGCCTGCGCGGCGGCCTTTGCCGGCCATATCGCCTGTCTGGAAACCTACACGCGGGAAGGTGAGCCCTGGGCGTTTTTCCTGTGGCAGATGATCTTCACGACGGTCTTGATGATCCCGGCCATGGCCGTCGAAGGGCCACGGGCTGATCAACTCGCACCGACGCTTGTCGTATCGCTCGCGTTGTTCATCACGGGCGTGCTGGCGACGGGCGCGTTCGCCGTGCAGATCTGGGTGCAGCAGGTGCTGCCGGCTCAGCAGGTCGCGCTGATTTTTTCGCTGGAGCCGGCCTATGCCGCGTGGCTCGCCTGGTATTTTCTGGGCGAGCAGCTTGACGCGCAGGGATGGGTCGGCAGCGGTCTGATTTTCGCGGCGGTGGTGCTCGGCAGCCTGGCGCCGCAGGAGGCGCTGTCAGAAGACGAGGTGCGTCATTCGTCACTCGGTACTCATAAAAACGGGCTACCAAAGTCTGTTCCTACGAATAACGGATAACGAATCACGAATAACGTCGACAGATATGGCGCAGAAGTTCGGCAATAGTCGCTGGGTGCAAGAGGGCTTCCTCGACAACCGCACGGCCGGTTGCGTGGTGGGGCGAATCATCTTCGCGGTGCTGGGGCCGGTGGATGTGTATTTGAAAGGGGACTGCAAAGGCGAGATTGCCGGCAAAGCGATCAGATTCAAAAACCGCTCCTTCGTGGACGAAGACCTGGCCGGACAGGTCCTGGCGGATTTCGAAGTCCCGCAAGTCGGGGAGGTCAGCCTCATCTCCTTCGACCCCCATCCTTTGCTCGGCCCGCATCCCTACATCGAATGGTTTTCCACCAGGAAGAACCATTATCGCATCGAGCTGGCCCAGGGCGATGCCTGGGTGCTCGCGGACCAGGAGGCGGCCGAGCTGGATGCGGAGAGCGAGCGGATCAGACAGGCGCTCGGAGCACAGGCTCGCTCCACCCGCGACCGGACCGACTCGGACTGGGTCTAGAAGGAAAGTCCGCACGACTGCCCGGCTTTTTTCCGCCTCGTCGTTCAATTGACTCCACGTCGGGCACTCACTACAATGCGGAGCGCACGGGAAGGGGCGCGTCTATGACAACGCTGCTCGGCCAAGACCTTGCAGCTAAGGACGCGCCTGGGCTGCGGGAAAAGGGTCCGTCTTGTCGGACCCGGGGCGGGAGGGTGTAAAAGCGGGTGTAACGGGAAGGGGCGGGCACCCATTGCTCCGGGAATGCAATGGGTCCCCGGGCGCGCCTGGGGTGGGCGGGTGTAATGAACGATCGCTTTCTCAAAGCCTGTCGCCGCGAGCCGGTGGACTGCACGCCGGTCTGGTTCATGCGCCAGGCGGGCCGGTACATGCGGGAATACCAGGCGGTGCGGGCGAAGCACTCGATCCTGGAAGTCTGCAAGACGCCTGAGTTGGCGGCGCAGGTGACGCTCCAGCCGATCGAGCGGTTCCCGTTGGATGCGGCGATCATCTTTGCCGACATCCTGCTGCCCCTGGAGCCGATGGGGCTCAGGCTGGAGTTTGCGGAAGGGGAAGGGCCGGTCATCCATAACCCGGTGCGGGATCGCGCGGCCGTGGAGCGGTTGTCGGTTCCAGCGGGAGACGAGTTGCGGTTCGTGGAGGAGGCCATCCGGCAGGCTCGTCAGGCGCTGACCGGGAAGGTGCCGTTGATTGGATTCGCCGGTGCGCCCTTCACACTGGCCAGTTATGCGATCGAGGGCGGCGGCTCGCGCAATTATGTCCTGACCAAGCAGTTCATGTATCGGGAGCCGGAAGCCTGGCACAAGCTGATGGACAAGCTGGCGCGCGTCGTCACCGGCTACCTGCGTAGACAAATCCGTGCCGGTGCCCAGGCGGTGCAGTTGTTCGACAGTTGGGTCGGTTGCCTCTCGCCGGGCGACTATGCCGAGTATGTCCTGCCCCACGTCCAGCTCATCTTCGAGGGCTTGAAGCGCGAGCCGGTGCCCCTGATTCATTTCGGCACCGGCACGGCGGCGCTGCTCCCGCTCATGAAGGAAGCCGGCGGCACCGTGATCGGGGTGGACTGGCGCGTCCGCTTGGATGATGCCTGGAAGACAGTGGGCGACGATGTCGCAATCCAGGGAAATCTGGACCCGGTCGCGCTCTTCGCGCCGCTGCATGAGATCGAGCGGCGGGTCGAGGATATTCTGACGCGCGCCGCCGGGCGGCCCGGCCATATTTTCAACCTCGGGCACGGCATCCTGCCGACGACGCCGGTGGAAGGGGTGGCGGCGGCGGTGGATCTGGTGCATAAACTGAGCCAGAGATAAGGCGCGTCATCCGTCACTCGTCATTCGTGAGGGAAAAAGTTTTTCGATTAACGAATGACGGATAACGAATAACGAGGAACGAAGATGCCGGGACCGCAGAAACCGATTGCCGTGCTGTTGATGGCCATGGGAGGGCCGGACAAGCTGGAGAACGTGGAGCCCTACCTGTTGGACGTGCGCGGCGGCCGGCCGACTCCGCCGGAGCTGGTCGAGGAGATTCGGGAGCGGTACCGCGTCACCGGCGGCAAGTCGCCGGTGCTCGGCATCACCCGCGAGGTGGCCCGGCGGCTGGAGCAAAAGCTCAACGGGCCGGGCGGGGAAGGATTTCGTGTCTACGTCGGGCTTCGCCACTGGCACCCCTACATCAAAGAGGCCTATGCGGAGCTGCTGGACGACCAGCCGCACCGGTTGATCGGCCTCTGCATGGCCCCTCAGTACTCGACCATGAGCATCGGCGCCTACATCAAGAAAGTGGAGGAAGCGCGCGCCGAACTGGGCGGGGACTTTCCCGTCAGCTATGTCCAGAGCTGGCATCGCCATCCCCGCCTGGTACAAGCCCTGGCCGAGAACATCGGGATCGGCTTGCAGAAGTTCCCGGCCGACGCGCGTGCGAAGGTCCCGATCGTCTTTACCGCCCACAGCCTTCCCGAGCGGATTTTGGAGATCAAGGATCCCTATCCTGAGGAAGTCCGGGGAACGATGGAGGCGGTCTGCCGGCAGTTGGGACCGGTGACGGCCCGCTTTGCGTTCCAGAGCCAGGGGCGCTCCCACGAAAAATGGCTGGGGCCGGACGTGGAGTCCACGCTGGAGACCTTGCACCAAGAGGGTCACCGCCATGTGCTGATCGCGCCCATCGGGTTTCTCTCGGACCATGTCGAGATCCTCTACGACGTGGACGTGGAGTTCAAAAAACTGGCCGAGTCCAAGGGGATGCAGTTGGAGCGGATTCCGATGTTGAATGCAACCCCACCCCTGATCGAGACGCTGGCCTCGGTCCTGGAAGAACATTTGACCGCTCCGGTTCGGTAGCTCCATTCTTGTGACGGCAGTACCTCAACAGGAACCCAAGCGGGTTGCGATCGTGGGCGGCGGCATCGCCGGCTTGGCGACGGCGTTCTGGTTGCAGGAGAAAGCCGCGGAGGCGGGCGTACCCGTTGCCTGCACGGTGATCGAGGCGGGGCGCGACTGGGGCGGGAAAATTGCGACCCATCGGGCCGGGGAACTGCTGATCGAAGCCGGCCCCGACTCCTTCCTGTCCCAGAAACATTGGGCGCTCGATCTCTGCGCCAAGCTGGGCCTCTCCGATCAGCTCATCAACACCAACGAGCTCGGGCACAAGGCCTTCGTCTATTCACGGGGACGTCTGCGCGAGCTGCCTGAAGGACTGGTGGCGATCGTGCCCACCAGGCTGGGGCCGTTCCTCCGCAGTGGGCTCCTGTCCTGGCCGGGGGTGGCGCGGATGGCCTTGGATCTCGTCCTGCCCGGCCGGTTCAACGCCGCGGATGAATCCGTGGCGTCATTTTTCAGGCGACGCCTCGGGACCGAAGCCTTCGAACGGGTCGTGGAACCGCTGATGGCCGGGATTTACGCCGGCGATGCCGAGCAGATGAGCCTGCGGGCGACGTTTCCCCAATTCATCGAAGCCGAGCGGCGCCACGGGAGCCTGATCCGCGGGCTGCTGGCCGGGCGCAAGGGGGTTTCCGCTGCCCCCGTGCCGGGCCGGACCACGTTCGTAACATTGAAGGGTGGCCTGGGGGAGTTGGTCCGCACATTGGTAGCCAAGGTCGGCGCCGCCGGCGCCACGCTGCTTCCGGGACAGCCGGTGGTCGCGCTGCGGGCGCCCTCCGTCCGGTCCAAGGTCTGGACCTACGAGGTCGTGCTCAAGGACGCGTCGGTGGTGACCGCCGACGCGGTCGTGCTGGCGACGCCGGCTTACGTCACGGCTGAGTTTCTCCGTCCGATCAGCCTGGCCGTATCGAAGCTGCTGGAAGAGATTCCCTATGCGTCGACCGCCACGATCGCGTTGGCCTATGGAAGTCAGGATCTTGGCCCTCACGTGCGGGGCTTCGGATTCATCGTGCCTCGGGTGGAAGGGCGGGACTTGCTGGCCGCCACCTGGACCTCCTTGAAATGGCCGCACCGAGCGCCTCCTTCACAGACCCTGGTCCGCTGCTATGTCGGCGGGGCCGGGCGGGAGGATTTGCTCAAAGCGGACGACGGCACGATCGTGCGGCGGGTGCGCGAAGACCTGCGGCACATCGCCGGAATCACGGCCGAGCCGACCTATGTAGAGGTCAACCGCTGGGAGCGGGGCATGCCTCAATATGTGCTGGGACACCGCAACAGGCTGGATCGGATCCAGGCGGCGCTGAGCAATTTTCAAGGCCTGTATTTCACCGGAGCCGCGTACCGAGGGGTCGGCGTGCCGGACTGCATCAGGGACGGGATGGATACGGCTGACCTGATCGTTAAGTACTTGACTGGCCGCCGTATCTAGCTGAGGCAGGAGGACGGCTCTTGTCAACTGCCTGTGCCGGTCTTATAGTAATCACTCGATTGCCGGTCAGTTTCATGAGGGGGAGAGAATGGAAGGGCTGCTCTGGACTGTGGCCGTAATCGGTTTGGCAGCTGCGTTCTTGGCCTTCCGCCGCGGCTCCCGGCTTGCCGAAGAGATCAAAGGGTTGAAGCGCGCCCAGTACGAAAGCGACAGCCGGTTGAAGCGGCTGTCCGAAGAGATACGAGAGGCGGTGGAGCCGCTGCGTTTGCACCTGGCGAAGGTGGCGGGCGGCGGGAGCGTCCCGCAGGAAATGATCGTGAACGGCCGACGGTATCTGGACATTTCTCCCGATGAGGCGCAGCACCTGCTCGACCGCGAGACGGAGCGGAAGGACGGGGAAGTTCTGTTTGTGGATGTCCGGACGCCAAAAGAATATGCCGTGCGTCGAGTGGCCGGGGCCAGGCTGGTGCCGATCGAGGAGTTGGAGCAACGGTACCGGATGGAGATCCCGGACACGGCGGAGAAGGTGCTGGTGTACTGCGCGAGCGGCGATCGGAGCCGATTGGCCTGCGATTTTCTCAGCCGGCAGGGGTATACGAACCTCTATCACGTGCAAGGCGGCATGATGGGTTGGCGCGGCCCGACGGAAGGCGAGGGCGAGTTGAATTTGATTCAGATCCAACGGAAATAGCAATCAGCATTCAGCCTTTAGCCGTCAGCTTCTGATCTGAAAGCTGATTACTGAAAACTGTAAACTAAAAACTTCTCTATGGCTTCTCCCTTCACGATTCTAAACGTCAGCGGTCCCTATCGCGAGCCGCGCGAGCCGGTATTCTCGTACGACTACTCGGTCCAGCGGCCGACCTGGCCGACCCCGCATGCGGTGCGAGTGAAGGTGTCGATCCCGGATGAACTGGATTATCTCAAGAACAAGGTGCTGGGCGTCAGCGGAGGGAGTCCGGGTCAGCAACTCCGCCTGTCCCAGTTGTTGACGCGCCGGATCGCGGACCGCAAAATTCAAATCGCCAACGAGGAAGGGCAGTTCACGGAGCGGTTTGATGTCATCCTCGCCCCTTTCACCGGCCCGATGGCACATCTATTCACGCCCCTTGAAGCCTGGATGAACGAAGCGAAAGATACTCTCCGGCAGGAACTTCGCGACACCGTCGGGCTCTGACTTCAGCAGAAATCTCGTCCCATTGGCTTACCCCCAGAATCTGTGGACAAGCTTGTGCACAAATCAAGGCGCGCGGGGCAATTGCTGAGTCTGCGAAGAACCGCAGCAACCTGCTCAAGTTTTAGGCATTGTGTAAGTAGTTGGACTGGACACAATATGTGGTATGGCACGTAGTTTATCGCAAGGGCAAGACTCTGCCTGAGTATAGCTTGTGTACAAGCGGCTCTGGGCGAAGAGATGTTAGAAGAGGCGGCGGTAGGATGCGGAGTGGACGCCGGACTCGTCCGCAAACCCGATCGAGGCTTGATCGGGGTTCCCCGTGTCGTTCAAGTCGATTCGATAGTGGCCGCGCACTTGTTCCATCGCGGTCTCGAAGGGGACTGCTTGAGGATACAGGTCGCCGGGCGCATGAGCTCCTCGCGCCAACACGCGGACGACGTCAGCGCGGGCGAACTGCGGATCGGAAAAGATGTAGATATCGGCGATCGCATTCTCGCCGAGCGTATGACCGGGGGTGGTGGCGGGCAGCAGGGTGGAGAGCTGATTGGCCAGCCGGGCTTGCCGGAATCGCTTCAGGAGACCGGCAACTTGGCTCTCGGTTGCCTGGGGTGGCACAGAAATGGAAACCGCGTTGATTTCCAGGATCGTGTCCTTGATCTGAAACATCACCGGAGCCGCGTCCGGATCATCGGCCACGGTTCCCTGGACGCTCGGCGGCACGGCGGTCGGTTTGTGCTTGGGGTCCGGCATGAAGATCACGATCAGCAGCCAGAGGCCTCCAATCATCCCCAGCACGACGACGAGGGGATGGGCGCCGGCCCTCTTGCCCTCCTCATAAGGGCTCTCTTGTTCGTTCCGGCCCGGTTCCTGCTCAGTGTCCATCGGTTAATCTGATGATCTGGTGATTGGGTGATCTGGTGAATTGGGATTCGCCAAATCAGCAAGTCACAACATTTTTGCTTTGGCTTCGTTCCACAGGACATCCATTTCCTTGAGGGTCATGTCGCCGAGGGAGCGTCCGGCTCGCGCCGCCTGGGTTTCGATATAGTGGAAACGATCGGCAAAGCGATTGGCGGCTTGCCGGAGCGCCTCCTCCGGGTTGACCTTGATGACCCGGGCCACGTTGACGAGCGCAAAGAGAACGTCGCCGAGCTCCGCCTCCACCTGCTGCTGATCTCGTTTTCTGTCCCCTGATTCTCCTCCGAGGGCCTCGCGCAATTCCCGGATCTCCTCCTCGATTTTTCCGAGAATTTGCTCAATCCCCTCGCCGTTGTGGGGCCAGTCGAATCCGACGCGGGAGGCGCGGGCCTGGAGTTGGAACGCGCGCAGCAGGGCCGGAAGCGTCTTGGGAACCCCGCTCAAGAGGGAGTCCGGTTGGCCGGCCGCTTGACGTTCACTCCGCTTGATCTCTTCCCAGCGGGTGACGACCTCTTCAGCATCGGCCGGATTTTCCGAGGTCTGCGGTCCCCCAAAGACGTGCGGATGGCGGCGGATCAGCTTCTCAGCCAACCGCTCCATGATCTCGTCGATCGTGAACGTGCCGGCTTCGGCTCCGATCTGGGCGTGAAACAAGATCTGCAAGAGCAGGTCGCCTAACTCCTCCCTGAGCAGAACTGTTTCTCGCCGGTCGATCGTTTCGAGCACCTCGTACGTCTCCTCCAGCAAGTAGGGCTTGAGCGATTCGTGAGTCTGTTTCCGGTCCCACGGACAACCGTCCGGGGCCCGGAGCCGGGCCATCAATTGGACGAGTTGCTCAAACCGTTCAGACATCTCCGACCACTCTCCTTCGTATGACGAATGACGGATGACGCGCGTCGGTCACCCGCCGCTGGCTATTATACCTGTTTTGCCGCTCGCTTCAATTCCTGACCAGTTGCGTCTGGTTGCGCTAAATCGAGAAAATGTGATAATTTGTGCCACATTGATGCAACACGTTGCCATGCGCTGGAAGGTCGCCCATGAGCGCGGATGAGGGGGAAGGATTCGTCATCCGCGACCGCCGCGCCCGGTCTGAGGAGCGAGCGGAAGATGAGTCGTCGTCCGCAGCGCATGCATCGTCCGCGGCAACCGGGCGGCCCGAGGCGGCCTCATCCGGCGAGGCAAGCCGATCGCAGGAGCCGCCCCACCCGGTCACTTTTTCCTCCTTTACCTTCTCGCTTGGAACGTCCGCGCTGATGCTTATGGGAGAGCAGCTTGATCCCCGGCAGGCGAAGGTTCCGGTGAACCTGACGCAGGCCAAAGAAATCATCGACATCCTCTCGATGCTGGAAAGCAAGACCAAGGGGAATCTGACCTCCGAGGAACAGGCGGTGCTGGAAGACATGCTCTACGCGTTGCGGATGAAGTATGTGGCTCTGGCATCAGGCAAGCAGCCCGCCCAACAGTCTTGAAATCGGCTGCTCGCCGAGTGCCGCCCCTCTCCCCGCGATGCAGTCCAGCAAGCCGTTCTTCAGCGCTCCCAGCGCAACGTGGTGTGCCTGGCGAGACGGGAATCAGGCCTCGTGCTGACCGGATTTCGATGAGACAAAGCTGCTGGCAACGACAGGCTTCCAAGGCGCTTGCCGCCGGCGTGCTCGGCATGCTGGCCTGGCTTTTCTGTGGAAGCGACAGTCACGTAATCCAGGCAGCCGCGCCGGCTGCGGAACGTCCGGGTCCCGACGAAGGACGGCGCCACGTGGCGGACCTGTGGGCTGAGAGCGGCTGGCGACTGGTGGAAGCGGGCCAGTACCGGCGCGCAGCCCAGGCCTTTGCCGTCGCCCGGGAGCTGGACCCGGAAAAGGCGGCCTATTGGGTCGGGTTCGGCCTGAGCCAGCTTCGACGGTACAGGGATGATCTGGCGGTGCCGGCGTTGGAGCGGGCGATTGACATCGATCCTCATGTGACCCAGGCGCATGTCCTGCTGGGAGACATCTATGCGCAGCGCGGCGATGTGACGACGGCTGTCCGGCATTACGACACGGCGTTCCGGCAAGATCCCAACCATGTCGGAGTGCGGGAGCGGCTGCTGCTCGCCACACGTGACGAGGCCTACGAGGCCGCGTTCGATCGCCTGTTCAGCGCCCATTTCGTCGTCAAGTTTCAAGGAGCGACTGATCGCGCCGTCGCCGGCAGGGTCGTGGAACGGCTCGAGATCGTCTACGACGAGGTCGGGAGGCTGCTGGGGTATTTCCCCGATGAACCCATCACGGTGCTGCTTCATCCGAAGCGGCAATTCCAAGCGGCGACCCTCAGCCCCGGCTGGACCAACGCCTTGTTCGACGGCCGGATCCATCTGCCGCTCGAGCGCATCGAGCCGGCGCCGGACGGGCCGACGGGGGAGCGACACGAACACGGACAAAGACGTGCCGTAGACCGGATGCTCAAGCATGAGTATGCCCACGCTCTGATCCACCGGCTCAGCCGAGGGCATGCGCCTGCCTGGCTGAGCGAAGGCTTGGCCCTCTATTGTGAAGGGAAGGCAAGGCTTCGGAACAAGCTTGCGGGCAATCACCAGGCCGGTCAGACAGCCAGGGAGCCGCTGAGTGCGCTTCACGAAAGCTTGCTTGGGCTCCCGCCTCGGGCGGCTGCCCAGGCCTATGAGGACAGCTTCAGGGCGACCCAAGCCCTGATCCGGCGGCATGGCCTCCCGCGCGTGCGCCAACTGCTGGAGGCCCTGCCGGGCGAGCCGGATTTTTCCCGCGCCTTTGAAGCCCTGTTCCACGAGCGCTACCGGGACTTCGACGAAGCCTGGACCTCATCGCAGGCAGACTTGCAAGGAGGCACGCGAGGCTGATGCCTGATCCAGTAGAACCAGCTAAAGGTCAGGCTGCCGCCGCCCCGGCGAAGGGGTCGGAGGAGAGCGGTACGAGCCCTGTCCTGCCCGGCGGTCGGTCAAGGTCGTGGCCGCCGATGAAGGGGGCGCGGCCGGATCGCGAGGCGGTGGCGGAAGCCGAGCGCCGCGGGCTGCATTTGCGGCCGGTCTGGATCGTCTTGCTTCTGCTCCTGCCCTGTCTGGCCCTCACCGTCTTCTATTCTCAATATGCCTCCCAGTACTCGGTGTCGGGGGGGGCTGATGCTGATTCGTGGTTGCCGAGCCCCAGCTATGCCTTCGTACTTCTGTTGATCAACCTGGACTTGATCGGCCTCGTCGTCCTCACGCTGCTCCTCTCCCGAAACCTGATCAAGGCCTACTTCGAGCGCCGGCATCATCTGCTGGGGTCCGGCTTCCGGGCCAAGCTGGTGGCGGCCTTCATCGGCTTTGCCTTGATCCCCACCGTGTTGCTGGCCATCGTGGCCAGTGGGCTGGTCAACAAGGCGGTGGACGTCTGGGTCAACGATCAGATCGAGCGGGTGCTGCAGGATTCGCATGAAGTGGCCCGTATGCACCACGAGGGGCACATCACCCTGGCGGTCAACAGTGCGCGCGCGATCAGCCGCGAGATCTTTCGGGAGGACATGCTGATCGCCGAGCAGCGGGACCTGCTGGTTGCGACGATGGACCGGAAGCGGACGGAATACAACCTGGCCGGCGTCGAGGTCTATTCCTCCAAGATGGAAGCGCTGACCAAGGCCGTGGACCCGGAGGTGCCGGCGTCGGTGTTGGACCTGCCCGTCGGGCAATTGGTCTTGCAAGTGCTGAGCGGCAAGCAGGAGTTGACCTCGGTGCAGGAGGCTCAGAGCGGCCGCCTGATCCGGGCGGGCATTCCGATCGCCTCGAACGTCCGGCGCGGCGGGGTAGACGGCGTGGTCGTGGTGGATGCCTACGTGTCCGAACCGCTGCTGGCCAAGATGGAAGGGATCGCGAGACAGTACACCGAATACCGGCAGATCAAGGCGATGAAGAATCCGATCAAGGCCGGCGCGTACCTGTTTGTCGCGGTCATCACGGTCTTGATCATCTTCAGCGCCACCTGGTTCGGCTTTTACGTCGCGCGCGGCATCACGGTGCCGATCCAGCGACTGGCGGAGGCCACCGAGACGATCGCGCAGGGCGATCTCAACGTCCGGATCGCGGTCAAGGCCACGGATGAGATCGGAACGTTGGTGGACTCGTTCAACCGGATGACGCGAGACCTTCGGGGGAGCAAATCGAAACTGGAAGAGGCCAACGTCTCGCTTCAGCAATCCAATCTCGAATTGGACCGTCGGCGGGCCTACACGGAAGCGGTGGTGGACACGATCGCCTCCGGCGTCCTGTCGCTGGACCGGGAAGGCCGGATCACCACCTTCAACCCCTCGGCCGAGCGCATCCTGGGCGTGTGGGGCGATCAACTCCGGGGCCGCTCCGTCAGCGAGGCGTTCAAAGAGCTGGGCCTGGATCTGTTCCAGCACGCCTATGACCGGATGCTGGCCGATGGCCGAGACAGCCTCTCGGTGGAAGGGCCGGTGGAAGTCAAGGGCAAGTTCCTGACGATCGGCTTGAATTGCGCGCGCATGAAGGATGAAGCCGGGAAGGACCTGGGCTTCGTGCTGGTCTTTGAGGACTTGACTGAGTTGATCAAAGCCCAGAAGACGGCGGCCTGGCGGGAGGTGGCGCAGCGGATCGCGCACGAGATCAAGAATCCGCTCACTCCCATCCAGCTTTCGGCCCAGCGCCTGCGCAAGAAATTCTTTGAAAAGGCGACGGATTTCGAAGGCATCTTCGATGAGTCCACCCAGGTGATCGTCAACGAGGTCACCGGCTTGAAGCGGATGGTGGATGAGTTTTCGAAGTTCGCCCGGATGCCGGCCCCCCAGATGACCCGGGAGTCGCTGCATGAGGTCATCCGGGAGGCGGTGACGCTCTACAGCGGGGCGCACCGCGATGTGGAGTTCATCGTGAGCCTGGATGAGACGCTCCCGCCGGTGAACCTGGATCGCGAGCAGATCAACCGCGTCTTCGTCAATCTCTTCGATAACGCGGTCCAGGCCATGAGCCAGAAAGGCCGACTGTGGGTGACGACCAAGTACGAGCCTAAGCGGCACAAGGTCGTCGTCAGCGTGGCGGACGAGGGAACCGGGATCAATCCGGGGGATCAAGACAAGCTCTTCGTGCCGTATTTTTCGCGAAAGCGGACCGGAACCGGCCTGGGGCTCGCCATCGTGCAACGCATCATCACGGACCACGACGGCCAGATCCGGGCCGCCAACAACGAGCCCAAGGGGGCGGTGTTTACGTTCGAGCTACCGGTATAGAGAGCTGACAAGTTGGCAAGTGAACAAGCTGACAAGTAGCCGACCTTGTAACTTGTCAACTTGCACGCTTGTCAGCTACGTTTGAGGACGACGAGGTATTGATGGCTGAATCGATTCTGATCGTGGACGACGAGCCCGCAATCCTCAATTCCGTCAGCAAGATCCTCGAGGACGAGGGCTATCAGGTGGCGACGGCCAAGAGCGGCACCGACGCGCTGAAGCAGATCGCCGCCGATCAGCCCGACTTGGTTCTGCTGGATATCTGGATGCCGGAATTAGACGGGTTGGAAACTCTGAAGCGCGCCAAGGAGCAGTTCCCCACGCTGCAAATCATGATGATGTCGGGCCACGGCTCCATCGAGACCGCCGTCAAGGCGATCAAGCTGGGAGCCTATGATTTCATCGAGAAGCCGCTCTCCCTGGAAAACGTCACGTTGCGGGTCCGGCACGCGCTGGACCAGCGGCGGCTGGAAGAAGAGAACCTCAGCCTTCGCACCAAGGTCGAGCGCCGCTTCGAGTTGGTCGGCACCTCGCCGGCCATGCAGAAGCTGCGCCAGCTCATCGCCACGGCCGGCCCGACGAACGGCCGCGTGATGATCGCCGGAGAGAACGGGACCGGCAAGGAATTGGTGGCCCGCGCGATTCACATGCAGAGTGCCCGCCGCGACCGTCCCTTCGTCGCGGTGAACTGCGCGGCCATTCCGGAGACCTTGATCGAGAGCGAACTGTTGGGCCATGAGCGCGGGTCCTTCACCGGCGCCACGACCCAGAAGCGGGGCCAGTTCGAGCAGGCGGACGGAGGGACGCTCTTTCTGGATGAGATCGGAGACATGAGCCTCAACACGCAGGCGAAGGTCCTGCGGGTGCTGCAAGAGCAGCAGTTTACCCGGGTGGGGGGCAACAAGCAGATCAAGGTGGATGTGCGGGTGATCGCCGCCTCCAACAAAGATCTGCTCAAGGAAATCGAGAAGGGGACGTTCCGGGAAGACCTCTACTACCGGCTGAACGTGCTGCCGATCGAAGTGCCGCCGCTGCGCGAGCGGAAGGAAGACATCCCGGTCCTGGTGAAGCATTTCCTCCACAGCCAGGCGGAGGAACTGGGGCTCAAGATCAAGGACATCACACTGGAGGCGCAGGAGGTTCTGCAACAGTATGAGTGGCCGGGCAACATTCGCGAGCTGCGCAACCTGATCGAGCGGTTGATGATCATGGTGTCCGGCCAGGTGATCGAGGCTGAGGACGTGGATGCGTCGCTGCACTCCCGTCCTGCGGGACAGGGCGGCTCACCGGCCTCATCGGTTCTCGCCAGCAAGTCCTATGATTCCCTCCGCGACGCCCGCAACGCCTTTGAGCGGGACTACATCGCCCGCAAGCTCCGCGAGCACGGCTGGAACGTCTCGAAGACGGCCGAGGACCTCAAGGTCGAGCGGAGCCACCTGCACAGGAAGATTAAGCTCTTGAATGTCGAGCTGCGCCCGGAGAGTTAGCGATGGTTTGTAGCCGTATTCTTGCTATGCCCTAGTGGTTGCTTATCTTCTCGGTTAGTTCTGCTTCCACCCCGCCAGTAAGCACGAGATCGCTGTCTATGTCATGGCGGACCTTAACCCAAAAGGCTTTCTTGTCTTTTGGGATCAAGTAACTCACAGCAAACTGAGCGCCATACTCGCCGTATTGCGTGCTGAACTGGCACGGTTTGTCATCCCTGTATGTTCGTTCAGAACAGGTAAACTCCCTGAGGGAAGTCGGACAGGCTCCATTGGCTTTGCATTGCTCTTGCGCAAGACGGGCGAGCGATCGGCCGAATTCGTCTGCGGAATGCCTGGATTTCATCACGAATACCGGAGCGGCAATAATGATCAGGATGGTGAGGGTCGGACGAACAAATGCTTTAAAGGAAAGCGGTCGGTCTCCGGACCTCCCGATAGCAAATTTGATGATGTGCCACAATGAGATGGGAAATGCGATCAATGCCGCGAGCCAAAGAAAAATGGCCCCACTCATGTCAATAGGTGAGAAGAACAAGGGAACGAACAGAAATGGAGGGAAAAGGATGGTAAGCCACTCCACGAGTGGATACTGCTGAATCAGAGAGCTAAGCGGTGATAGAGCTCCAGTGGCAGCTGGGGCAGTGCTTGGCGAAGAGCCCATAGCCTCTGTCGCGGTGATTTGACGAGTAAGCGAGGAAGTGGCGATTACCGCACGAATGCTTGCCAGAAGACCAAGGATGCTCAGGCTGCCATCGGCGATGGCCTCCGTGATAACTTGATAAGTTTGACGCATCGTCACAAAGGTGATGCTCATGAGAAGAAATATCAGTAGCAGCATTGCTGCAAAGACAAGGCTTCGCGAAAGCCAAAGTCCAAATGTGAAGCTGATGAGTAGTAGTGGAAGAACTAGGCGAGTATTGACCCAGGCGGGAGCCACAATATAGTCCGTGACAGCTTGGATAACAGCGAGAACAACGATCAAGATGGCCGTCTCACGGATAATTTTCAGTGCATCGTCTGGGCTGGAAATTTTTGAAAGCAGGGCGGGCCATTGATTGGACTGTCCCATGCGTTTCCTCTCTGCTATGCTCTGTCGTGGGTGCAGTGGGAACGTTGCAGACCTGTAATAGCTAAAAATCCTGGCGAAGTCTATAGCTATGGCGCCAAATACATTGCAGGTGACCATCGAGAAGCTCGTCCAGGGCGGGCGCGGGCTGGCGCGCCATGAGTCGCAAGTCCTGTTCGTGCGGGGGGCGATCCCGGACGAGCAGGTCTCGGTTGTCATGGGAGCCCGGCACAAGGGGTTTCAGGAGGCGACGATCAGTAACGTGCTGGCCGCTTCGCCGGATCGGGTAGCACCGCCTTGCCCGGTTTATGAAATTTGCGGCGGTTGCCAGTTGCAACACATTCGCTATGAAGCCCAACTCGTTCAGAAGGCTGCGATTCTGCGAGAGACGCTGGCGCGCGTCGGGAAACTCACGGTAGGGGATATCCTTCCGGTGGTTCCCTCTCCTGATCCCTACGGCTACCGCAGCACGGTCCGTTTTGTGGTGTTTCGCTCCGGCAAGGGCTTTGCGCTCGGCTTTCACCGGGAAGGGACGAATGAGCCGGTTGCAGCGGCCGGCTGCCTGCTTGTGACGGAGGGCATCAGAAAGATTGCTGCTGCTGTCAGTGAGCGGTTAGCGGCGCAGCGGAAATTGCCTCTCCGGCTGGAGTCGGTCGAGATCAGACATTCGCGGTCGTTTGGCCACAGCCTGCTGGTCTTCCGGAGCGACAAGACTGATAAGGACCAGGCTGGCCAGTTGTTCGAGCTCTTCAAAGACCTGCCGGATGTGGTTGGGTTGGTCGTGACCTCGGAGAGCAATGGACGCGGGAGGCCGGCGCAACGGTGGGTGACAGGGCAGGATTGGATCGCGGATCGGCTGGGAGACTTGATCTTTCGGATCAGCGACCGGTCCTTCATGCAGGCCAACTGGCGGTTGAACGAGTTGCTCTCTCGGACGGTCGCCGACTGGGCCGGTGCCGCACCGGGCCTGCGCGCGCTTGAGCTGTATGCCGGTATCGGCACACTCGGTCTGACCCTGGCGCAAGCCGGTGCGCTGGTCACTTTAGTGGAGGCCAATCCCTATGCGCTGGCCGACGCCCGCCATGCGGCCAAGTCCAACCACGTCGGCCGGTGCCGGTTCCGGCCTCTCCGCGCCGAGGCGATGCTTGAAGCGGTTAAACCGGGTGAGTACGATCTGGTGCTGGTGGACCCTCCGCGAACCGGCTTGAGCGCGGAATGTTTGAAGGAACTCCTGCGGGTCGGCGTGGGACGTCTCCTGTATCTCTCCTGCGATTCGGCAACCCTCGCGCGAGACCTAGCCCGGCTTTGCGAGGCCGGATATCACATCGGGCGCATCCAGCCATTCGATATGTTTCCCCAGACGGCTCACCTGGAAACGCTGGTGAAACTGGAGCGGTAGAGGCGTCATTCGTCATGGGTCATCCGTCATTCGATGAGATGGGTCAGAAGCGGCCGGGATTGTACCCGCCTTCGCAGAAAGCCACGGGTGTAAGCCCGTGGATGAATGCGGAGCGGGTATCCGACGAAGCCTCGGCGAAGGCGGATACGCTTCGGCGGGTTCCGCCGAAGAATTTCAAGATGCCGCGGCTGTAAGGCCGTGAAGCTTCACAATCTTTACGAATGACGAGTGACGGATGACGGTTGACGAAAGCGCTTCGGCGCTCTAAGATGCCCCGCGCATGACCACGTATCGACAGGCTGGGGTGGATATCGAGGCCGGCAACGAATTTGTACGCCGGATCACGCCGCTGGTCCGATCCACCTTTCGACCGGAAGTCCTCACCGACCTGGGCGGCTTCGGTGGCCTGTTCCGCTTCCAGGCGTCACGCTATACGGACCCGGTGCTCGTGTCCGGCACCGATGGGGTCGGCACCAAGCTGAAGATCGCCTTCTTGATGGACCGGCATGATACGGTGGGCATCGATCTGGTGGCCATGTGCGTGAACGACGTGGCAGTCAGCGGGGCCGAACCGCTGTTCTTCCTGGACTATCTGGCCACCGGCAAGCTGGCCGTGCCGAAGGCGGAGGCCATCGTCAAAGGGATCGCCGAGGGATGCCGGCAGGCAGGTTGCGCCCTGATCGGCGGGGAGACTGCCGAGATGCCGTCGTTCTATCCGGCAGGCGAATATGACCTGGCCGGCTTTGCCGTGGGCGTGGTGGACCGGCCGAAGGTCATCGATGGAAAGGACATCAAGCCCGGCGATGTGCTCGTGGGCTTGGCCTCTACGGGGTTGCACAGCAACGGCTACTCCTTGGCTCGGCGCGTGCTGCTGGAGGACGGCGGGCTGACCG
>VGXG01000027.1 GCA_016873395.1 Nitrospira sp.
GCTGATGGCCTATGGCGAAGAATCAGGCGCCTGACGTTTCACGCTTCACGTTTCACGTCTTCTAGAGCGCCGCCACCGCGTCCCTCACCACTTTGGTGACTTTCGTGAGAATGTCGGCCTCGTTGGGGAGGTCAAGCATGTCATCCTCGGGAACCGTGATGAACTTTCGGTTGGCTCCCTTGGTGAGCGAGATCAAGAACATGCTGTTCGACGGCGTCACGGGGATCACCACTTGAACAGCCGCATCGATGTCCCGGACCAACCCCAGGAACTTCTGCTTGCCCGCTTCTAATTCGTCCATGATGATGCTTTCCTTTTCTCGTGAGCGACAAGGAGCCGAGTCAACAAGCTGACAAGTTTCGTGGGCGGTTCTAGCTTGTCAGCTTGCAACTTGCCACTCGTTACATCTTTGACGGTCCGCTCGCGAGCAGCTTCTCCACCTCCTGCAGGATCACGTCGGCGCCGGCCAGGTCCATGTTACCGACCCGCTGCCACCGGATGATCCCCTCCTGATCGATAATATAGACGTTCGGGATGAAGCGGCCGCCCCCATAGAGCTTGTCGGTCGTCTTATTGGGATCGATCAGGTAGGGGTAGGTGACCTTCACGGGAAACTCCGCCAGAAATTCCGTCACCGCTTTCTTGGAATTCCCCGAGGAGTTCACCCCCACGACCGCCACCGCCTTCCCTCTGGTGGCTTCATAGACCTTCTGCAAGTTGGTCCCCTGCATCAGGCAGGGCTCGCAGATATGGAAGAGCCCCAGCACCACCACCTTCCCCTTGAAACCGTCCAGCGACACCGGCTCGCCGGTGATCGCGGTCAAGGTAAAAACCGGGGCCTTTTCCCCGACCTTAAAGAAACTCTTCGCCGAAACCGTCCCGGCCAGCGCGACAACGACCACCGGCACCAACAGCGTCAAAATAGTCCGTTTCATGGCAACCTCCATAAACCACGGACAAGAGCCTATACCTTATGACAAATGGCTCTAGCAGGATCAATCAGAGCGATCAGCTACCTGCCAAGCGCCATACGCTCTGCTCAGCGGCTGTGGCTATCCTAGCACGGGGAAAAAATCAGGGGCAACAGGGGCGGTGTCCCGTCACTCGTTACCCGTCATTCGTCAGCTGAAAGCAAGCAAAGGAACAGGCCTCTCTTCACAAATGACGGATGACGAATAACGCCTTCGGGGCTAGAAGAGACCCAACTGGAGCTCTTCGGCCTTTGTGAAAGGGATGGGGTACTGTTCCGTGAAGCAGGCGTTGCAGTAGTGGGCGGGGCTGCCCGGCGCGGCTTTCAGCATGCCTTCCAGGCTGAGGTAGGCCAGGCTGTCGGCCGTGATGTATTTCCTGATCTCCTGGGTCGTGTGGTTCGACCCGATCAATTCTTTCTTGGTCGGGGTATCGATCCCGTAGAAGCAGGGGGAGACGATCGGCGGGGAGCTGATCCGCATGTGCACTTCCTTCGCGCCCGCGTGCCGGAGCATCTTGACGATCTTGCGGCTCGTCGTGCCCCGCACGATCGAGTCGTCCACCACCACGACCCGCTTCCCGTCCAGCACCTCGGGCACCGCATTCAGCTTGATCTTCACCCCGAAGTGGCGGATCCGCTGCTCCGGCTCGATGAAGGTCCGCCCGATGTAGTGGTTCCGGATGAGGGCGTTCTCGAAGGGGATGCCGGAGCCTTCCGAGTAACCGAGGGCCGCCGGCACGCCTGAGTCCGGCACCGGGATCACGATGTCGGCATCGACGTGGGATTCTTTCGCCAACTGCCGCCCCAGCGCCTTGCGCGTGAGGTACACCGCCTTGTCCCCGAAAATCTTGCTGTCCGGCCTGGCAAAGTAGATGTATTCGAAAACACACATCGCGGGCTTGGTTTTGGTAAAGGGCTTGTAACTCGCGACACCCGCTTCGTTCAACACCACCAGCTCGCCCGGCTCGATTTCCCGAACCGCCTCGGCCCCGATCAAATCGAAGGCGCAGGTCTCGGACGCCACGAGCCAACTCTCCCGCAAACGTCCCAGGCAGAGGGGACGGAACCCATAGGGATCTCGGGCGGCGATGATGCCCTCGTCCGTCAACAGGACCACCGAGAAGGCGCCACGCACCTGGCTCAGCGCGTCAATGACCCGGGACAAGAGCGTGTCCCCGCGGGAATGGGCGATCAGGTGGATCATGACCTCGCTGTCGGTTGTGGACTGGAAGATCGCCCCATAGGCCTCCAGCTCGTTCCGCAGCATCGTCGCATTGATCAGGTTGCCGTTGTGCGCCAGCGCCAGGTTCCCGAACGCGAAGTTCACGGTCAGCGGCTGCACGTTCTTGAGATTGCTGCCCCCGGCCGTGCTATAGCGGTTGTGCCCGATGGCCACGTGCCCAGGCAGGCGCTTGAGCACGGGCTTCGAGTAGATGTCCGCTACCAGCCCCATCCCCTTCTCCACGTGGAAATGCTCGCCGTCGGACGAAACGACGCCGGAGCCCTCCTGCCCCCGGTGCTGCAGGGCATAGAGGCCCAGGTAGGTCAGGTTGGCCGCCTCCTTGTGGCCGTAAATGCCGAAGACGGCGCATTCCTCGTGGAATTTATCGGGCGTAATCAATTGGGGACGTGAAACGTGAGGCGTGAGGCGTGAGGCGATGGAAGGATTTTCTCTTGTGTTACCCATAACCCCTTACCCCTGACGCCTTACCCCTCACGGATGCGTAAGAGACCGTTCCAAGCTGTTGCCCCACCGGTCATAGAGGGTCTCCAGGTCCGCGTCGATCCGGCAGCCGCTCCCCCGCCCACCTGCCTCGACCTCAACCACCAACCGCTCGCCGCCCACGGTCCCGATCACCGTAGCTTCCACACCCGCCTCTCCGGCCTTGCGCAGCACCGCCTCGCAATGGGCGGGGCTGACCGACAGGACCACGCGCGACTGGCTTTCCCCGAAGAGCAGCGAATCGAACCGGAGAGGTCCCGCCGCCAATTTTACCACAGCTCCTAAAGGCTGCAATGAATTCGTTACGCAACATTCGGCCAGAGCCACGGCTACCCCGCCGTCCGAGCAGTCATGGGCTGACCGGACCAATCCCTCACGGATCAACCTGAGGACGCAGTGCTGGAGGGTCTTCTCGGTTTCCAAATTCAGCAAGGGCGGGGTTCCCTGTTCCCGCTGGTGGACAACGCGGAGATACTCCGTCCCCCCCAGGTCCTCCTTCGTGGCCCCCAGCAGGATGATCTGGTCCCCGGCCTGTTTGAACCATGGGGTCATGGCCCGATCCGCCGGCTCGATCAGGCCGACCATGCCGAGGATCGGCGTGGGGTAGATCGACAGCCCGTTGGTCTCGTTGTAGAAACTCACGTTACCGCTGACCACCGGAATGTTGAAGGCGTCGCAGGCGTCTTTGATTCCTTCAATGCACAGGATGAACTGCCACATGATGTCGGGCCGCTCCGGATTGCCGAAGTTCAAACAGTCCGTGAGCCCGATCGGCTCGGCGCCGGAACAGACCAGATTCCGCGCTGCCTCCGCCACAGCAATGGACGCACCCAGGTAGGGATTGAGCACACAGTACCGGCTATTCCCGTCCGTGGTCATGGCCAGAGCCTTGTTCGTCCCTTTGATGCGAACCACCGCGGCGTCCGACCCGGGACGCACGAGGGTATTGGTCCGGACCATGTGGTCATACTGCTGATAGACCCATCGCTTGCTGGCGATCGTGGGCGACTCCAGCAGCGACAGGAGCACCGCCGTCGCATCCTTCACATCAGGCAGGAGGTCGAAGTTGAGGGATTGGAGGTGATCCTGAAAGGCAGGCGGCGCGCTGGGCCGCTCGTAGCGGGGGCCCTCCTCCGCCAGAGCCTTGGCCGGAACCTCAGCGACAACCTTGCCGTTGTCTTTCACCCGCAGCATGCCGTCACTCGTCACCCGCCCGACCACTGCTGCCGACAAATCCCATTTCCGGCAAATCTTTAGGACTTCTTCCTCCCGCCCCTCCCTGGCAATCATGAGCATCCGCTCTTGTGACTCCGAGAGCATCAATTCATAGGGCGTCATGTTCGGCTCGCGGCGCGGGACATGGGTCAGATCCAGCTCGACACCGTTGCCGGCACGGGAAGCCATCTCACAAGAGGAACTGGTCAGACCCGCCGCTCCCATGTCCTGAATGCCGACCAGCAGGTCCCCGGCCATCAGTTCCAGACAGGCTTCCAGTAACAGCTTTTCCGTGAAGGGGTCGCCCACCTGGACGGTCGGCCGCTTGGCCTCAGAAGCCTCATCGAACGAATCCGAGGCCATCGTGGCTCCGTGAATCCCGTCCCGGCCCGTTTTCGAGCCGACGTAGATGACCGGATTGCCGATTCCGGCCGCCAGCCCCTTAAAAAGTTTGTCTTTCTTGGCAATCCCCAGGCAAAAGACATTCACGAGGGGGTTCTGCGAGTAGATGTCGTTGAAAACCGCCTCGCCGCCGACCGTCGGAACCCCCATGCAGTTGCCGTAACCGGCGATCCCGGCCACCACGCCTTTGAACAGGTGGCGGTTCAACGGTCGGTCCAACAACCCGAAGCGGAGCGAGTCCAGCAGCGTGATCGGTCGCGCGCCCATCGTAAAGATGTCCCGCAGGATGCCGCCTACGCCGGTGGCCGCCCCCTGATAGGGCTCGATGAAGGACGGATGGTTGTGGGACTCCATCTTAAAGACCGCGCAGAGGCCATCCCCGATGTCCACCGCCCCGGCATTCTCGCCCGGCCCCTGGACTACCCGAATGCCGGTTGTCGGCAGTTTTTTTAGATGTATACGGGAACTTTTATAGGAGCAATGCTCGGACCACATGACTGAGAACAACCCCAACTCGGTCAGGTTCGGCTCCCGCCCCAGGATCTCGACGATCTTCTTGTACTCCTCGTCCGACAGCCCATGCTGCGCGATGAGGTCTTTGGTGATGATGTCTGCTCCAGGTTTCACTTCGTCGAACCCTTTTCCTTTTTCAGAATGCCCACAACGTGGCGCTTGAGGGTGGGAATTCGTTTGGAGACGACCTTCCACACAATGTGAAGATCGACGCCGAAGTACTCATGGGTAAGCACATTGCGCATTCCCATGATGCCTCGCCAGGGCACTTTGGAATGCTTCTTCCGAAAGCCTGGCGAAAGGTTCCGTGCCGCCTCACCGATGACTTCCAAGTTGCGGATCACCGAATCCTGGATCATCGAGTTTTCGAAGAACGCCGCCTTACCGCCTTCGGTGTATGTCTCAATCTTAGCAATCGCATCCTGAATGTGCCTGAGAAAAACGGCCTCGTCCTTCATAACGGTCTGGCGGTTCGGAGAATCCGCTCGCGCAGATAAGGACTGAGACCGGCTTCCGTCACCACGTCCACTTTACACCCCAGCAATTCCTCCAGGTCCGCCTTGAACTCAGCCAAGTCCAGCAAGTCCCGGTCCGGTTTTAATTGAACCAAAAGGTCCAAATCACTCGTGGCTGTGGCCAATCCGGACGCACGCGAGCCGAACACTCGGAGCCGCACGACACCATGACTGCGCGCGATCTTGTGGATATCGCTGGTGCGCCTCTTCAGGAGACTGCCAGTCATTCTGATACACTCCTTACACCACAGATCACGAGAACATCCCCAACTCGGTCAAATTCAGCTCCTGCTTTGACGATCTTCTTGCACTTCTCGTCCGACAGCCCATGCTGCGCGATGAGGTCTTGGGTGATCGGCTGATCTAACGATTTCATTCGCTCTGCCGCCTTATCTCCTGTTCCATCGCACGCCGGCTGGCCGCCTCTTTCATTTTCCAGCGCTTTTCCCATCCCATCTTATGCGGCTTGCACAAGGCACAGGACCGTCGCTTCCGCTTATAGACTTTTCGCATAGATAAGCACGCCAACAAGAACTCAGAGAACCTCAAATTCCATCTGTTTGAGATTCGCCAGTGGAACGCGGCTTTTGACCCGGAGAATTTCCACGCCGACGATCTGGTTCTGATCGTTGTAGTCGAGAACAACGCCTGGCTGCACCTCCTCCGACTCAATGATCTTGGAGTCGTCCAGGCGCAAGTAGATCGCGTCGGCTTTCTCGTCAAAATGCACTTTCATAGTCGGCTTGACCAGAACAACATCGGCGCGAGTGGTCTGACCGCGGAGGCACAGGAGCGGTTGGCCATGCCCTCACCTAGCCTCTTTACCATTAAGTCCAACCTGCCCTCTTCTACCGGATCGTCACCGTCCTGGTGATGTCGCTCTTCATCTCCTGGCCATCCATCTTGCGTGTGAGCGTCGCTCGGCCTGTGTAGGTGCCGGTCGGCCAAGACGGGATGGTCAGCTTCTTCCCCGCAAACACAAACCGTCTCGCCTGGGTCTTCTCAATTTGCTCCACATGCTCGAAGATCGGCTTGCCATCGGGGTCGGTGATCAGAAACCACAGCTTGTCTCCCGCTTCGACGCCGAAGATATCCACCAACAGTACCAGCGCGGGTGCAGTCGCGGCCAGCGGCCCATCATCACGCTTGCCGTTACGAATCGCCGCCATGTCCGGCTTTCCCGCCGAGAAGCCCGCATTGTAGAGCGCGACTTCCTCGTAGGGCACGGACAGGTCCGCGCGCCAGAGCGGATTGCCTTCTTTCCCGCAGCCAGCGCTCACCTCCTGACCCGTGAAGGGATCAATAGCCTTGCCTTTTTTGCGAACGGTCAGATGCACGTGGGGAAATTCCGTCTTGCCGGAAAGCCCAACCAGCCCAAGAGCACTCCCCGTTTCAACACGGTCGCCGGCCTTGACCTTGATGCTGCCCTGGCGCAGATGGCAATGCTGGGTCTGCCAGTTTCCTTCGTGATCGATCAGCACCCCGTTGCCACATTCCCGGCCCTTGATACGCGCCCTTGATGCTTCATCCGATATCGCAACATCCTGCATGCCGTCTCGCACGTTCTTGACGACCCCCGGCGCGCTTGCCACCACCGGTACCCTCTGTTCCATCACGCCCAGGTCACGGATGGCAAAATCCACTCCATCGTGGGTGTCGTAGGTCCGTTTCCTGCACCGAAAGTCCTTCACCTCCACGGAGATGTCCACATCCACGTAATTGGCCACCCAGCAGGTCTGGCCAAGGGTGCAGGCCAGCGGCAGTCCTAGTCCCTGATCTTCGATCGGATTCGCAGCAGCGGCTATAGCGGTCCACAACCAACTTATGGCTAAGAACGTGAGCCAATAACGCCCAGCCAGATGTAAAAAAGGGCTCACGCGTGCCATGCCAACCTAATTCTTCAGAGGGCAACCTCTAATGGAGCTTGCTTCAGGGCACTGATTTTCAGAACCGAGAAACCAAGGACGTTGCCGGCCTCATCCACCTTCTCCATCACTTGATCGCTGGCCGTTTCACGGAAGTAACCCGGCTTCTGGTCAAAGATGACTTCCAGGTAGTCCCCTTCCGGATCATACCAAATCTTTACTTTTCTTTCGGCCATAGCTGCCTCCCTCTCTTCACCTTGTCGGTGAGATAGGCCGTGATGATAAAGGCGTCGTCCCCCTTAATCTTGACCGCAACACAGAGAAATTTGTCTCCCACTCTGTGCCGAAATAGAACCGGTAGTACAGCCTACTTTGTGGATCGCTGATAGATTCAACGACCTGCTGAGGACGTAGCAACGTCTCCTCGATAGCCGCTTCAAACCCGACCATCTCCGGATGCTCCAAAATGTGTGCCAACCGTTCATCTGTAAGCCGTATCGCTAACCCCTGATAGTCGCGTAGAACCTTCATTGACACCAGACCAAGCAACGGTCAGGTCAGGAGGCCAGGACCGTTTTCAGCTTGGCCTTCTTGAGCGCATCCAGCATCGAGAGAAAGATCAGCCGCCCGTCGTCGTTCCCCAGCACTTCTTCGGCGCTTCGCTCCGGATGCGGCATCATCCCCATCACGTTGCCGGCAGCATTGATGATCCCGGCGATATTGTCGAGCGAGCCGTTGGGATTGGCCTCCGGCGTGACTTTGCCGTCAGCGGTGCAGTAGCGGAAGACGACCTGGGCCGCGGCCTTCATCTGAGAGAGCGTGACGTCATCGGTGTAATAGTTACCGTCTGCGTGGGCGATGGGAATTTTCAGAACCTGTCCCGGCTCGCAGCGGCCCGTAAAGGGCGTCGCGGCGTTCTCGACGCTTACGTGGACGTCCTTGCAGATGAACGACAGCGACCGGTTCCGCAACATGGCGCCGGGCAGAAGACCGGCTTCCAACAGAATCTGAAACCCGTTGCAGATGCCCAGGACCATCCCGCCTCCCTCGGCGAACTGCTTGACCGCCCCCATGACCGGCGAGAAGCGCGCGATGGCGCCGGTCCGCAGATAGTCGCCGTAGGAAAAGCCGCCCGGCAGGATGATCGCGTCTAATCCGGCCAGCGACGTGTCCTTGTGCCAGACCTGCGTGACCTTTTGGCTGAGGACATCCTCAAGCACGTGCACGCAGTCGTGATCGCAGTTGCTTCCTGGAAAAATGATGACTCCAAAGTTCATAATTCAAAGAGCCTATGGCGTATGGCAGATGGCATATAGCACGAGACCGGATGATTCGATGTTTGTGCCATAAGCTATCGGCTATACGCCATTAGCTCCTACTCCAACTCATACCGATATTCTTCGATGATCGTATTCGCCAGCAACTTCTCACACATGGCCTTGACCTGGACCTCTGCCTTGCCCTTGTCCGTTTCGGCAAGGTCCAGCTCCAGATACTTCCCCATCCGCACGTTGCCGGCGTTGGTGAATCCCAGCGTCTCCAACGCATGCTCGATGGCCTTGCCCTGCGGATCGAGAATCCCCTGCTTCAAGGTGACATGGATTTTAGCTTTCATCTCTTCCGATCTTTCCGGCTATGGGCTATAGGCGATGGGCTATGGGTGAATCCTCTCCGAGAGCCCATCGTCCACTGCCAAGAGCCCATTACCTAAACGTCGCACACGCGGCGCAGCACTTCCTGATACGCCTCCTCGATCTTCCCCAAATCTTTCCTGAATCGGTCCTTATCCATGGATTCTTTCGTCTTTTGGTCCCAGAACCGGCAGGTGTCGGGCGAAATCTCATCGGCCAACACCAGCTTGCCGTTATGCAGGCCGAACTCCAGCTTGAAGTCCACGAGGATGAGGCCTCGCTCTGCAAAGAACGGAGCCAAGAGCGCATTCGTTCGGAGCGCCCAGGCCTTAATCTGGTTGAGCACGGCCGGCTCGGCCAGCTTCATCAAGCGGATGTGCTCCTCCGTGATCAGGGGATCGCCCAGCGCGTCGTTCTTGTAATAGAACTCGACGATCGGCGGGGTGATCGCCTCCCCTTCTTTCAATCCCAGCCGTTTGGCCAGGCTCCCGGCGATAATATTTCTGACCACCACCTCGATCGGGACAATCCGGACCTTCTTGGTCAGCATCTCCCGATCGCTCAGCCGCTCGACAAAGTGGGTCGGGACCCCGCCGGCCTCCAGCAGGCGGAAAAGCCTCTCGGAGATTTTATTGTTGACGATGCCCTTTTCGACGATCGTGCCCTTCTTCTGGGCATTGAACGCCGTGGCGTCATCCTTGAAGTAGTGGATGAGACGGTCCGCATTGTCCGTCTCGAACAGCTTCTTGGCCTTGCCTTCATAGATAAGCGAACCTTTCGACACCGTCATCGGCCCCTCCGAGACGTCCCAAAGACGCGCTGATAAATCTTGCCCAGATGCCGCAGATAATGCTTCGGGTCAAAACAGGCGGCAATCCGCGCAGGGCTGAGATACTTGGTCACCAATTGATCCTTGCTGACCAGGTCCTGGAATCCGCCGTGCCCCTTCCAGGCTTCCATCGCGCAGCGTTGGACCGCTTCATAGGCGGCTTTCCGCTGCGCGCCCCGTTCCACCAGCTCCAGCAGGAGCCGCTGCGAATAGATGAGGCCGCCGGTAAGCTCCAGGTTCTGCTTCATGCGGGAGGGATAGACAAGCAGCGTTCGGATGAGCTCGGTCAACCGGACCAGCATGTAATCCGCCAGAATCGTGCTGTCGGGGATGATCACCCGCTCCACGGAGGAGTGGCTGATGTCCCGCTCGTGCCAGAGAGACACGTTCTCCATTGCAGCCAGGCTGTTGGCCCGCACGACACGGGCCAGGCCGCAGAGGTTCTCCGAGGCGATGGGATTCCGCTTGTGCGGCATGGCTGAGGAGCCCTTCTGCCCGGCTGAGAAATATTCCTCCGCCTCCAGCACCTCGGTCCGCTGAAGATGGCGAATCTCCGTCGCGAATTTCTCGATGCTGGCGGCCAGCAGCGCCAGCGCCGTGAGATAGGCCGCGTGCCGGTCCCGCTGAACGACCTGATTGGAGACCGGGTCCGGCTTCAGCCCCAGCTTCTTGCAGACATAGACCTCGACTTCCGGCCCCTGGTGCGCGAAGGTGCCCATGGCGCCGGACAGTTTTCCGACGGCGATCTCCTCCCTCACGGCTTGCAGGCGCGTCAGGTGCCGTTGGACCTCCTCATACCAGATAGCGAGCTTGAACCCGAAGGAGATGGGTTCGCCGTGAATCCCGTGGGACCGGCCGACCATGATCGTCTCGCGATGTTCATAGGCCCGCCGCTTCAGCACGGTCAGAAGTTCTTTCAGATCGGCCAGGATCAGGTCCAGCGCTTCGGCCATCTGGACCGCCAGCGAGGTGTCCACGACATCCGAGGAGGTCAGGCCATTGTGGAGGAAGCGGACATCCTTGCCGACCGACCCGGCCAGCGACTCCAGGAAGGCGATGACATCGTGTTTGACAACTTTCTCAATCGCCGCGATCCGCTCCGGATTGACCTTCGCCCGCCGCCGGATGCGCGCCGTGACCCCGCGCGGTGCCCGACCGGCTTTCTCCAGAGCCTCGCAGGCTAACAGCTCGACCTGGAGCCAAATCTCATACTTGTGTCGGAGGTCCCAGATGGCTTTCATCCTGGGTCTGGTGTAGCGTTCGATCATGCAGCCCTCACGCTGGGCAAGTGGCAAGTACGCAAGTGACCAATGTAGCAAGGAGCCCAAAACTTGTTACTTGGCTACTTGCAACTTGTCAGCTTGCTTCATTTGTCATTGTCACGTTTCACGCTTCACGCTGGCCGCCAGGCCGTCCGCGCGTTTCTCTTCCAGGCGCGGGTCCGACTTCAGCACCTGATCCAAAATCCCGTTCACGAACTTCTTGGTCTCGTCGTCGGCAAACCGCTTGGCCAGCTCGATCGCCTCGTTCACCGTGACCTTGGCCGGCACATCCGGTATCCAGAGCAGCTCATACAGGGCAGCCCGCAGAATGTTGCGGTCCACGACCGGCATGCGGCTGACCTTCCAGTTCGTCGCATGGGCGCCGATCAGCTTGTCCAGTTCGGCTTTGTGCGTGATGACTCCTTCGACGAGCTGCTCCGCGAACGACCGCACATCCTCCGAGGCCGGATGTTGGACCCAGAAATCCTCGAGCCAGTCCCCGGCCTTGCCGTGGATGTCCCACTGAAAGAGCACTTGCAGCGCCCGTTCGCGCGATCGTCGTCGGTTGCCCATAGCTCAAACCGGTGACAAGTGAACAAGTAACCAAGCTGACAAGGCCCGTACAATCATTTCGATTCCCTTCGAAAGTGCCTCTGGCTTCTCCCTGTCAGCTTGCTACTTGACACTTGTAACTTCTTCTTTGCACTGGCAAGTGGACAAGAAAATTCTCATGGCTTTCGCCTCGCGCGACGGCGTCTCCTCCTCTTTCTTGTCAGCTTGCTACTTGTCAGCTTGTTACTTGCCCCTTGCAACTTCTTCATGAGAGTCGCCATCTCGATTGCCGTCCTGGCCGCCTCAGCCCCCCGGTTGCGCTCCGCCGCCCCGGCCCGATCCAAGGCCTGCTCGACCGTGTCCGTGGTCAGGACGCCGAAGATGACCGGGACATCGGACTCCCAGGCAGCCTGGGCGATGCCCCTGCTGGCTTCTGCGCTGATGTATTCAAAATGGGGCGTCTCGCCGCGGATGACGGCGCCCAGGCAGATAACCGCGTCGAAGCGGCGGGAGTTGGCCAGACGCCGCGCGACCAGCGGGATTTCAAAGGCACCCGGCACCTTGACGACTTCAATGGCCGCGTCGCCGGCCCCGGCCTTGTTCAACACCTCGATCGCGCCGGCCAGCAGCCGTCCGGTGACAAACTCATTGAACTTGCTGACGACCAGGCCGAACCGGAGACCCGCCGCCTCGAGGTGTCCTTCACGTACGTTCATGTCTTGCTTCGTCCCTCAGAGCAGACCTTCGTGGCGCTGCACGCAGGACGAGTGCGACGCAGCACGCTCGTGTTCGGACAAGAAAAAGATGAAAGAGGGAGTGCCGGCCCGCACCTTATCAGGTTCTCCTGAAGGGTGGCAAGACCCACGTGGCGAGCCAAGATCAGCGCACCTAGACTTTGTTCAGGATGTGTCCCAGCTTGGTCTTTTTCGTGCGCAGGTACCGCTCGTTCGCCGCGCGGGGAGGGATTTCGATCGGCACTCGTTCGACGACCTTGAGGCCGTAGCCCTCGATGCCGACGATCTTGCGCGGGTTGTTGGTGATCAGCCGGATCTTGTGAAGACCGAGGTTCACGAGGATCTGGGCCCCGATTCCGTAGTCCCGCAGGTCCGGCTTGAAACCCAGTTGAAGGTTGGCTTCGACCGTATCGCTTCCGTCATCCTGGAGCTTATAGGCCTTGATCTTGTTCAGCAGCCCGATGCCGCGGCCTTCCTGGTTCAAGTACAGCAGCACGCCGCGCCCTTCCTTCTGAACGATCTCCATCGCGCTGTGCAGTTGATCCCGGCAGTCGCAGCGCAGGGAGCCGAACACGTCGGCCGTCAGGCAGCCGGAGTGGACCCGCACCAGGCACGGAGCGGGATCTTCGACCCGCCCCTTGACCAAGGCAATGTGGGTGCCGCCGTCCACTTCGTTCTCAAAGACCACCGCCTCGAATTCCCCGAAGATCGTCGGGAGCTTGGCGCACGCGACCCGCTTGATGAAGGTCTCGCGCTGCATGCGATACTCGATCAGCGACTTGATCGTCACCAGCTTGAGCTTGTGCCGTCCGGCGAACTCGATCAACTCAGGGACGCGAGCCATGGTCCCGTCTTCGTTCATGATCTCGCAGATGGTTCCGGCCGGGTAGAGTCCGGCGAGCTTGGCCAGGTCCACCGACCCTTCTGTTTGCCCGGCCCGCTTGAGGACCCCCCCCTTCTGCGCCTTCAAAGGAAAGATGTGCCCGGGCCTGGCTAGATCAGCCGGCTTGCTCTTGGGATCAATGGCCGTATGGATGGTGGTCGCCCGATCGGCAGCCGAAATGCCGGTGGTGATCCCCTGGCGCGCATCGATGGACACAGTGAAAGCCGTCCCGAACGCGGCGGTGTTCTCAGCCGCCTGCGGCGGTAATTGCAGCTCTTCCACCCGCTCGGGAGTCAACGCTAAGCAGATCAGGCCCCTGGCGTGCTTGGCCATGAAATTGATGGTCTGGGGCGTGACCTTCTCCGCCGCCATCACCAAATCGCCTTCGTTTTCGCGATCCTCGTCGTCCACCAGGATCACGAAGCGGCCCTTCTTGATATCCTTGATGGCTTGTTCGATGGAATCAAAAGCCGGCGCCATACTTACTCCCTCGAGACCATTCGGTTCTGCTACGCATCAATCGCAAGCGATGTAAGCTCTCAAAATATAAAACTTTTTCGCCATGCTGTCAATACGGGATATCGGCCTGATCCCTGCGACCGCCGCCTGTCAGGCGAATCCGCCTGGCAGCCACCGCCACACTCATGGCTGCTGCCATCGCGAGGGCCGCGAAAAGAAGGAAGCCGCTTTGGTAGGTGCCGGTCGTATCCTTGAGCAGACCCAGCCAGGATGGAAACAGGAATCCTCCGAGTCCGCCCGCGGCCCCGATCAGTCCCGACGCCACGCCGATCTGCTTCTGAAAGCGACCGGACACGACTTGGAAGACGACGCCGTTTCCAAACCCCATGCAGGCTACCGCCGTCACCATCAAGAGAATGACCCAGGCCAAGCTCGGCAATCGGCTGACGGCTGCAACCAGCCCGGCAAGGACTGGGAACAAGACCAGGAGCATCGTGAGCCCGCCCAGCCGGTCGGCCAGATAGCCGCCGAAGGGTCTTACCAGACTGCCGGCCAACCCACACAGGGCCGCCCATGATCCGGCGGTCACCAGATCCTGCCCGTACTGGTCATGGAAAAAGATCGGCAGGAAACTACAGAGTCCAACAAAGCCCCCAAAGGTGATCGCATAGATGAAGCAGAGCCAGTACATGGACGGCCGCCGGAGCGCTTCCCCGATGGTCTCCCACCAGTGCGCTCGGTATTCCTGCCGGGAAAGCCCTATCTCGCCGCGCACCAGTAGGGCGAACAACAGGGCGGTCATCAGGATCGGCACGGCCATCAAGCCGAAGACTCCGTGCCAGCCCACGATCTGTTCAAGTCGTGGCGCGAAAAAAACCGCCAACACGGTCCCGCTGTTGGCTGACGCGGCCACCCCCATGGCCATCCCTTGATGGGCCGGCGGATAGGCTCGGCTGGCAAGGGGGAGCGCCACCGCAAAACTCGCCCCCGCGACACCGAGGACGAACCCGACGGCCAGCAATTGTGGGTACGTGGTCGCCCCGAGCCAGCCCCAGAGGACGGCAAGCAATTCTCCGCCCAAGAGGGCTAAGCCAATCGGCTTCGGTCCGAAACGGTCGCTGCAGGCGCCGACCACGATTCGGAGCACCGCGCCTCCTAGGAGCGGCACCGCCACGAGCAGCCCCTTTTGCGTGGCACTCAATCCGAATTCCTCCGCAATCGAGACCCCCATCGCGCCGATCAGCAACCAGGCCATGAAGCTGACCTCGAAATGCAACCAGGCCCCCACCAGCGACGGCCAGTGTCCGCTGCGGAGCGCCCCGAGGATGGTCGTCAACATCAGGAATCCTTTCGAGCAGCCGCGGCGGCGAGCGCGCGGTGGCCTCACTATAGGGCCGGCATCGTCAGCGGCGCAAGGAGGTCCCGATCTTTGTGCTCGCCATCGGTTCCGTTTATAATGGGCATTTGCATTGAGGCGGCCCTTGCGCAGAGGCCGAGTCTGTTGACCATCCATGATCGACATGTCCGACCAGCAGCAACGAGCCGAACAGGATTCCGAAGAGACCGAGGAGCTTGACGAGTTGAGCCTCGATGAGGGGGCCCTCCTCGAAGCTCGTGAGGAATCGCCTGCCCCGCTCCCGGCGGCCGAGAAATCAGGCCAAGACCGCGGGCCCACGGCAGTCGTGCCGGTCACCGCCCTGCAACAGTACCTGGCGGAGATACGGCGCTATCCCTACCTGTCCAAGGAAGAAGAGCTGCAGCTCTTTCACGAATACCAAACCCGGGGCGACCGCGAAGCCGCGGTCAAGCTGATCCTGGCGAACCTGCGGGTGTCGGTCGCCATTGCCTCGGAGTATCTGCATACCGGCGCCGACCAGATGGACCTCATCCAGGAAGGCAACGTCGGGCTTTTGCAGGCAATCAAAAAATTCGACCCAGCGAAGAACGTGCGCTTCTACGCGTATGCAGCCTGGTGGGCGCGTGCCTATATCCTGCGTTATCTGTTGAATACCTACCGCCTGGTCAAAGTCGGCACCACCCAGGACCAGCGTAAGCTCTTCTACAATCTGAGGAAGGAGAAGGCGAAGCTTGAGCGGCAGGGCTTTGCGCCCGACACGAAGTTGCTGGCCGACCGCTTGAACGTTCGCGAGCGCGACGTCATCGAGATGGACCAGCGTCTGGGCAGTTGGGAGCTCTCCCTGGACCAGCCCCTCAACCAAGAGACGGAGGGCACGCTCTTGGACGTGCTGCCGTCTCAGGACAAGCCCGCCGACGAGCAGTTGGCTGACACAGAGATCAGGACCCTGTTCCGAGCAAAGCTGGCCGAGTTCGCCAAGACACTTGCGGAGCGGGATGAAGACATTCTTCGCAACCGCATTCTTTCCGAAACGCCTCTGACCCTGGATGACTTAGGGCACAAGTACGGCATCACCAAAGAACGCACTCGTCAATTGGAGGCCAGGATCATCAAGCGCCTCCGCGACTTCATGAAAAAAGAAATCAAGGACTTTGACCTCCTGCGCTCATGACCCTGCCGTCTATTTCAATAAGTCATTGAATTTCTTATTCTTTTCATCAAAATACGCCGGACAAACAAAAGCAAGAAATTCTTTGCGGCGGCTCTTGACTTGCCTTGCGCCGGAGCTATCTCTCGTGGCGACTGCGACAGCCATCGGCGTGCAAGGCCGGGCTGGCCGTTCTTATCCGTTAGTGAACAATCTCATCCGATGTCCGGGGCTTTCAAGGCAGCCAAGTTAACTTAAAGGGAGGGTCTCAGCATGGCAACGAAGACTGAAGAGAAGAAGTCCACTGCCGCCAAAGGTTTTCAGCCGCTCGGCGACCGGGTCTTTATCACCTACACCGAGGAAATGGAGCGCACCGCCGGCGGAATCTACGTGCCGGAAACCGCCAAGGAAAAGCCGCAGCGCGGGACGGTGGAGGCGGTCGGCAAGGACGTCAAGAACCTGAAGGTCGGCGACCAGGTCCTTTTCGACAAGTACTCCGGCAGCAAGCTGCGGATCGACGACGAAGATTGCCTGATCCTCAAAGAAGAGGATGTGCTCGGCATCTTCACCAAATAAGGATTCCCGACGTTTCACACAGGTCATGAGAACGCAACGTACTTAATGGAGGAAGCCAATGGCAAAGCAACTGTTGTACAGTGATGCGGCGCGGGCCGCGATTCTGAAGGGTGTCAACCAGCTCGCCGATGCGGTGAAGGCCACCCTCGGACCGAAGGGTCGCAACGCGATCCTGGACAAGAAGTTCGGCGCGCCGACCATCACGAAGGACGGCGTAACCGTGGCCAAGGAAATCGAGCTGAAGAATCCCTATGAAAACATGGGTGCCCAGCTCGTGCGGGAAGTCGCCAGCAAGACCAGTGACATAGCCGGCGACGGGACCACCACCGCCACGGTGCTGGCCCAGGCCATCTACCGGGAAGGCGCCAAGAACATCACGGCCGGCGGCAACCCGATGGAGATCAAGCGCGGGATTGACCAGGCAGTCGAGGTTGTGGTCCAGGAGCTGAAGAAGCTCAGCAAACCCTGTCAGGCTAAAACCGAGATCTCGCAGGTCGGAACCATTTCGGCCAACAACGACAAGACGATCGGCGACTTGATCGCCGAGGCGATGGAGAAGGTCGGCAAGGACGGGGTGATCACGGTCGAGGAAGCCAAGTCCATGTCCACCTCGCTGGACGTGGTCGAGGGCATGCAGTTCGACCGCGGCTACATCTCCCCCTACTTCGTCACCAACGCCGAGCGCATGGAAGCTTCCGTCGAAGAGCCCTTCATCCTCATCCACGAAAAGAAGATCAGCGGCATGAAGGACCTCCTGCCCCTCCTGGAGCAGGTGGCCAAGATGGGCAAGCCGCTGGTGATCGTCGCCGAGGAAGTGGAAGGCGAGGCGTTGGCTACCCTGGTGGTGAACAAGCTCCGCGGCACCCTGAACGTGGCCGCCGTGAAGGCGCCGGGCTTCGGTGATCGCCGGAAGGCCATGCTGGAGGACATCGCGATCCTGACCGGCGGCCAGGTGATCTCGGAGGAACTGGGTCTGAAGCTGGAGAATATCAAGCTCACGGACCTGGGTCGCGCCAAGCGGGTCACGATCGACAAGGACAACACCACGATCGTGGAAGGGTACGGCGATCCCAAGAAGATCGAAGGCCGCGTGAAGCAGATCAAGGCTCAGGTCGAGGAGACCACCTCGGACTACGACCGGGAGAAGCTCCAGGAGCGTCTGGCCAAGATCGTGGGCGGCGTGGCGGTCATCAATGTGGGCGCCGCGACCGAGACCGAGATGAAGGAGAAGAAGGCCCGCGTCGAGGATGCGCTGCACGCGACCAAGGCGGCGGTCGAAGAGGGTATCGTCCCCGGAGGCGGCGTTGCCCTGCTGCGCTGCGCCACCGCGCTGGATGGACTCAAGCTGGCGCCGGAGCAGCAGGTAGGCGTCACCATCGTGCGCCGGGCTCTGGAAGAGCCGATCCGCCAGATCGTCGAGAACGCGGGCGTGGAAGGGTCGGTCGTGGTGGATAAGGTCCGCAATGACAAGAACCCGGCGTTCGGCCTCAACGCGGCCAACGAGCAGTATGTGGACATGCTCAAGGCCGGGATCATCGACCCGACCAAGGTGACGCGCTGCGCCCTGCAGAACGCGGCCAGCGTGGCGGGCCTGATGCTGACCACCGAGGTCATGATCACCGAGCTGCCGGAGGAGAAGAAGGAACCGGCCATGGGCGGTCACAGCCACGGCATGGAAGGGATGTACTAAGACGAAGCGAAGAGCTAATAGCACATAGCTAATAGCTTATAGCTGGAGAAAACAGAGCCGGGTGGCTTCCGCCACCCGGCTCTGTTGTTTATTGGAATGGTTTTCGAGTCGTTCACTTCACTGGAAGGAGGAGAATATGGCACAGATCAAGCTCATGAGCACAGAACTATCACCGGGCTGCGGTGTAAAAGCACAGATAGTCCGCAGTCGTGATGGTGGTTTCATATCGCGGGACTGCCTGGGGTGTGGCAGATCTCATTATGTGAACGAAAGTCAACTTCCCAACCTTCCCTGTGAAGTATGTCGCGTTCCTATGCAGATTAAGAAACTGGACGGCACGAATTACTTCTACGAGTGCTCGAACTGTAATGGGTACAATAAGATTGCGACATTGTGCCACTGTGGAACGAAGAGTTCCGTTACTCCGGATTAGCAGCACATGGCGATGCTGGCCTTCCACAATAAATGAGCGTTCGATCAGCCGGGGTGGCGAGACTTCGGAGCGCATCAGAGGCGCATGGTGAATCGCTCAGTGGAAGCGGCGGCGTCTCGTGGCGCCTGCTGTCCGAAGCTGCGTTCTGCGAAGCTGGGACGCAGCAAGTTCAGGCGCCAAGCTGCCGCGAAACGTTGAGCGATCCATGCGACTCTGCCTTCTAAGCGGAGCAAGTCTTGCAGCCCCGGCTACTCTTTTAGCCCTTCCGAAGCGCAGCTTTGAGCAGTGAGGATCGCTGCGGCCTGTCGAACAGACCTTGAAAGGTGCGGCGTACAAACCCTGTATGCCGGCGGTAGTCCTCGGCAAACCGCTTCATAGCTGCCCGCCGATCGCGGGATGGATAGCCCAGGCGGATCGCGCAGCGGGTCAATTCCTCGTCGCTATCCGGCAAGGCGTGGGTCTGCAGGTCGTGGACCATTTGCAGCTTGTGTTCCACGTCGCGCAGGAACAGGTAGGCTTTGGCCAGCTTGGCCTCGGTGGCAGCAGCCAGAAGGCCGAATTTCTTGAACCGTGACAGGGCTCCTAGGGTGCTTCGATCCAGGATGCCTGGCTTGCGGCCTCCGCAGAGCACTTGAACCGCCTGGACGAGAAACTCGATTTCACGGATGCCGCCCGTCCCTAGCTTGACGTTTCGGTTCTCCTGGCCCCGGCTAGCCATTTTGTCGTCAATCATCTCCTTGACTGCCTTAACCTGCCGGAGAAGCTCTGTCGCACTGTCGGTCTTCCTGTTGACCGGAAGGGTTCCAAAGATAAACGGTTTGACCTTGCGCAGAAAAGCGCGTCCGACGGCGACGTTGCCAGCCACGGGCCATGCTTTCAAGAGCGCCAGCCGCTCCCAGGTCTGGCCGCGAGTGCCGTAGTACTGTTCGTAGCCCGTTACCGATCGAGCGAGTCGTCCCACCGATCCTTCCGCACGGAGCCGCAGATCCACCCGGAATACGTGGCCCTCTTGCGTGACGTCGGCCAGTGCCTTCGTGAGGTCCCTCGCCAGATACTCGAAGTATTCCTCATTGGGAATAGATTGCTGATGGCCGGGGACCCGTTGCATTCCCGGAGCAACGGGTAGCCCTGATGGCTGATGGTTCGGATGCGTCTCCCCTTCATCCGAGGCATAGACATAGATCAGGTCCACGTCGGAGCTGAAGTTCAGCTCGCCTCCCCCGAGTTTGCCCATCGCCATCACGGCAAATCCGCTCCGGACGGGCCGCTGGTGCCGATCCCTATGGCATGGCACTCCGTATTGTCCGACGAGATCGGCCTCCACGGTCTCATAGGCGGCCTGGATCAGGACTTGCGCCAGGTCGGACAGGACGGCTGTGGTCTCCGGAACCGGCGCCGACCGGAGTAAGTCCCGCACGCCAATCCGAAGCATCTCGCGGCGCCGGAAACGCCGGAGCGCTTCAAGCTTGAGCCCGATCGTCGCGACGTTCGCCAGGCCGGCCCGCAGGATTTGATCCAATGCCCGACGAGACGGCCGCTTGGTCAGCACCTGTTCATCCGCCAGCCAGTAGACCAGGAGGGGATCGCGGATCAGCGTCTGTGCCAGGGCGTCGCTGTTGCCGAACATCGCGCAGAGCAAGTGGAGCATCCGCGGGAAGCCGGCGAGGTATTCGAAGAGCTGTGTACGGTTGATACCGGCTTGGAGAAACCGTTCCCAATGGTTCAGGGCCTGATCCGGGTCGGCCGTGAGGGCCACGGAGCGCAGCAGCTCGTCCAGAATCCCGGCCAGGACTTCCCGCGACCTGGGCTCCCCGGCCATGGCCTGGATGTTGGCATCAGCCCGTTTCAAATCCGCCAACCCGTAGGGCGCCAGCAGTGCAGCCACCGCTTCGGGAGTCAGACCGCTGGCCAGCAGCAGCGGGGATGGGTCATGCTCACGGGAGGCAGGACGGTCCGCCGGAAGCCGCTTGGACCGACTATGAGATGCCGATCGAGGCATGGGGCATTATACCGGCGAGCCCAAAGGCATACAATGAAATGCCGGACAATGAAGCTGCAACCGGATCCCTTGAACGGTATACTGAGACGACATGCCGGAAAGCACCATGGACATGGAACGACTGCGGGAACAGTGGCTGACCACCCTTCTGCCCCTCTGCAAAGGGATGGATGAAGATATCGTCCGTGATTTCGTAGTCCGGATGGACCCTGAGTATTTCGGGCGGTTCCAGCCGAGCGAGATCACCGGTCACATCGGACTCGCCGCGCGCCTCCATCCGGATCAGCCCTGCTCGGTGTCAATCACGGAGGCCCCGGATGGGCAGCTCGACGTGACCGTGGTGGCCTACGACTACTTTTCCGAGTTCGCGACGATCTGCGGGCTGCTCTCGTCCTTCGGACTCGACATCCGCGAGGGGGAGATCTACACCCTGGGGGAAGCCACGGCACCGGCTCCCTCCCTTGCTCCGACACCCAGTTACAGCCCCGGCGGCTTCCGCCGGCCGAGAGGCAAAGCCGGCCCTTCAGCGGGCCTCACTCGCAAGAAGATCGTGGACGTATTTCGCGTGCGCCCCCTGTCGGCGGTGCCGTTTCCCCCTCAGCAGCAGCGTCGGTTCATCGAGGATCTCGACAAGGCAATCAGGCTCCTCGATCAGAACCGTGTTCAGGAGGCCCGCCGGCTGGTCAACCGTCGGCTGGTAGAGGCACTGAGCCGCTCGCGCGGCGCCTTTTCCACCCCCCTCTATCCGGTTCAGATCCGATTCGACAACGAGCACTCCCCCACCGACACCATCATGGACATCCGTTCCACGGATACCCCCGCCTTCCTCTATGCGTTCGCCAACGCGTTGACGATGCGCGGCCTCTATGTCAGCAAAGCCCGCTTCGAGAACGTGGGCGCGGAGCTGCATGACCGGTTTTTCGTGCGCGGGCGGCATGGGGGAAAGATCCTGGATCACGCTCAGCAGCAGGAGCTTCGCCTGACGGCGACGCTGATCAAACAGTTCACCCATGTTCTCACGTGGGCCCCCGACCCGGCCACAGCCATCGAGCACTTCGACCAATTTCTGGACCGTCTCATGGAAGAGGCGGGAGGCGGGAAAGCGCTGCCCTTCCTGCAGGACAAGAAAACCCTGGCTCAACTCGCCAAGCTCCTCGGGACCAGTGACTTTCTCTGGGAAGACTTTCTCCGCCGGCAGCACGCCAACCTGCTCCCGATGCTGGACCAGTACCAGCGACTGCCGCTCATCCGGCCGCAAGCAGCCATGACGCGAGCCTTACGGCAGCGCCTGGCCGGAGCAAGAAGCGAGACTCACTGGCGGAAAACCCTCAACCAATACAAGGATGAGGAGCTGTTCCGGATCGACATGAAGCACTTGCTGGATGACCAGTCCACGCTGCCGGATTTTTCCCGCGCGCTGACCGACCTCGCCGAGGTTGTCCTCGCCCAAGCTGCGCGGGACTGCCAGAACAGGTTGTCCCGACAGCACGGTCGGCCCAAGCTGGCCTCGGGGAGAGCCTGTCCTTTCGCCATCTTCGGCCTCGGAAAATTCGGGGGCCGCGAGCTGGGCTATGCCTCGGACATCGAGGTGCTTTTTGCCTACGAAGGAGCGGGACGCACGAGCGGCAGAAAGGCGCTGGAGAACAGCGAATACTTCGAGCGGCTGGCCCAGGCAATCCTCCGGTCCATCGAGGCCAAACAGGAGGGCATCTTCCACCTCGATGTCCGCCTCAGGCCGCACGGCGGCAAGGGGCTGCTCGTCAGCCAACTGGCGGAGCTGCGGACCTATTACAGCCCTGCCGGGCTCAGCGCCCCCTTCGAGCGTCAGGCGCTGATCAAGCTCCGGTTTGTCGCAGGGGATGAACGGTTAGGAAGGGAGGTCGAAGCCTACCGGGATTCCTTCGTATACAGCGGAGCGCCTTGGGACCTGGCCGCCGCGCGGGACCTACGCCATCGTCAGATCAAGGAACTGGTCGAACCGGGGTGTACGAACGTCAAGTACAGTCCGGGCGGACTGCTGGACGTCGAGTATGCGGTCCAGTATCTCCAGCTCATGCACGGCCACGCCCACCCCCGGCCCCGCACGCCGAATACGCTCGAAGCGTTGGCGGTGCTGGGAGAGATCGGCCTGCTCAAACCGGACGAGGCCGCTCTGCTGCGGGAAGCCTATCTGTTCCTCCGAACGTTGATCGATGCGTTGCGCATCGTCCGGGGCAACGCCAAAGACCTGGTGCTCCCGCCGTCGGACTCCGACGCCTTCGTCTTCCTCGCCAGGCGGATGGGCTACACGGCCGAGCGGTGGGAAGAGGGCGCTGTCCGTCTGGCTTCAGAGATCACCCGCCAGATGGAGCGGACGAAGGCGATCTTCGACAGCCAATTCAGGACCGGCTGAACCGCGTCCTCATCACTTGCGCGCCTTGGCCAGAATTTTGTTCATGGTCTCTGCATTGAACGCGCGCATGGTCACGGTCCGGACATTGCCGCGCGAGCAGCCGGCGACCATGATGGACGTGGCGGTCTCATCATCCGGCGCATCAAACAGCAGGATGCCGTCATAGGAACCCATCGTCCAATACACATCCCGGACCTTTCCCCCGGCCTTCTTGATGGACTGATGAAACTGAGCGGCGCGCTTGGTCGTGTCCTTGACGTTGCGGATGCCCTGGTCCGTCCACGTGAACAGCGTGACGTAAGTCGCCATGCCTCACCTCCATACCAACCTTCGGTTGAGCCGCCGCGTTCGATCAACTCGCGGCGGATAGTCACTTTGCCTCCAGTAGGCTCAAATTCTCCGCGCTTGCGAGTACCCGCCAGTTCGATCAAATCTGGCGGGAGAAGTTTTTTGCCACCAGTGGTTTTACAACCAAGCTTCGCTTGAGCCGCCGCGTTCGATCGTTCGACCCAGAGGCTCTCGACGGGGCACCTGGGCACGGAGAGTTATCTCGCCACCAGTGTTCTCCCTCCATACCGCCCTGAGCCGCCTGCTTCGATTGTATCTATTCTTCCTCCGCCCTCTCCACATCCAGCCCGGCCAGCTCGGAATAGGCGCGCAGGAGGTCTGAGACAGAGAGGACCCCGATGATGGTCCCGTCCTCCGTGACCGCCAGGTGTCGGATCGACTTCTGCTTCATCAACGCAATGGCGGACGCAAGGGGCTCGTCGTCCTCGATACTGATCACCGGTTTGCTCATGCAGGTCTTGACGGTGGATGTGCTGGGGTCCAGCCCTTTCGCGGTCCCCTTCCGGCTCAGGTCCGTGTCGGTAATGATCCCGATGTACCGGCGATCGTCGTCAACCAGCAGCGAGCCCACTTTCCACTTCGACAGCAGTCGAGCCGCCTCCTGTAGCGTGGCGTCCTTATGCACGCTGCGCACGTCATGGGACATGTAGTCGGCTACCCGGACGCCTGCAATGCCTGTCGGTTGAACCCTGGATGACCGGAGCACCGTCAGCTTCGAGAGACAGCTTTCCAGGACCTGCCTGCGCTGCTGGAGGCTTTCCCGATAGGTATCGCGCGCGCCATGTTCCTGCGCCTCCTCCGGCATATTGACGAGACTGCCCGCCTCGCCAATCTTCGCATATTCATACGCTTCGACGAAGTCGGAGGAGGAGCCGAAGATCCGCCCGATCAACCGTTGCGTCACCCGGTCAAAATCCTCCAGCGACGCGCTGGTCGCTTTCCTGGAGAGAAAGGGCTGAAATCTGATCAGCTGCTGCTTGAGCCGTTCCACGTCACGGTCAATGAGCAGACCGCGCGACCACCGTTCATTCACTCGTCGTGCCCTCCTGTCTCCATAACTATTAGGTAGGGAAGGATACCGCACCGAGTGGACGTGAGACAAGAGGGCGTGAGGTCTCGTTCCGTCTTACGAATAGGCCCGTTCGTTGTGCTGGCTGAGGTCCAAGCCGAGGGCTTCCTCCTCCGAAGACACTCGCAACCCCACGAAACGATCCACCAGTTTGACAATCGCATAGGTCCCGATCAGGGAGAAGAGCGCAACCGCAAGCACTGTCAACACCTGAAGGCCGAAGAAGGTGGGGTTGCCGTAGAAGAGCCCGTCGGCGCCTCCTGGATTGACGGCTTTTGAGGCGAAGAGGCCTGTAGCCAAGACCCCCGTCACCCCGCCGACTCCATGGATGCCGACCACATCCAGCGAATCGTCATAACCGAGCTTCCCTTTCCAGATAATGGCGCCATAAGAGAGGGTCCCGGCCGCGAGCCCGATCAGCAGCGCAGAAAATGGTCCGACGTACCCGGCCCCCGGGGTCACGGTAGCCAGCCCGGCCACTGCGCCGCTGGCCACCCCCAACACGGTGGGCGTGCCGCGATGCACCCATTCCACCGCCATCCAGGCCGCAGCCCCAGCCGCCGCCCCCGTATGGGTGGCCAGAAAGGCGGCGACCGCAACGGAGTTTGCGCCCAGAGCGCTCCCGGCGTTGAAGCCGAACCAGCCGAACCACAGCAAGCCGGTCCCCAGGATCGTCAGCGGCAAGTTGTGCGGGGCCATGTAATCAGTGCCGTAGCCGTGCCTCTGTCCCAAAACCAAGGAGCAGACGAGCGCAGCCATCCCCGAGCTGATGTGCACCACCGCCCCGCCGGCAAAGTCCAGTGCCCCCAATTTCCCCAGCCACCCGCCGCCCCACAGCCAGTGCGCGATCGGGCAATAGACCAGAAGGGACCAGAGGACGGCAAACAGGAGCAGCCCGCCGAACTTCATCCGTTCCGCGAAGGCGCCGGTGATCAAGGCTGGCGTGATGGCCGCGAACATGAGCTGGAAGACCATGAAGGCCTGATGCGGGATTGTCGGGCCATAGGTGGGATGGGGAGCCAGGCCGACCCCCTCCAGCCCGATCCAGTCCAGCCCGCCGATCACCCCCTTCTGGTCCGGCCCGAAGGCCAGGCTGTACCCGATCAGGATCCAGAGCAGGCTGATCAGACAGAGGATAATCACCGTGTGCATGATCGTGCCCAATACGTTCTTGCTGCGCACCAGTCCCCCGTAGAAGAGGGCCAGGCCCGGCACGATCATCGCGAGCACTAGTGCCGAGGAGGCCAGCACCCAGGCCGTATCCCCCGTGTCGATAGTGAGGGGAGCAGCCGACACCTGGGCGACTGTGTGCGGCGCGGCCTCCGCATGGGATGGCACTGACTCCTGCGCCCAGGCAGGGCCTCCCCCGATTTCTGCGGCTGTCCAGAAGAGAAGTGATAACAACCAGATGCGGGTCATCCACCGCCTCGCTTGCCCTGCATTTCCTTGTCATAAAACTCAATCATCTTGGCGATCTCCTCCTTGGTCATCCCCTTTTCCACCCACTTGTGGCTCTCCTGCGTGACCAGTTCTTTCGCCACTTCCGGTGACAGCACACGCACCATGGGAAGAAACTTGGTGTAAAAGTGTTTGGCGACCTCATAGAAGCCCTGCCAGTGAACAAAGTCGGGCGCGATCTTGGAGAGCCCGTGTCTGGCGCGCCTGCCCTCATGGTGCCACAGTTCATAGAACACCCATTCGATTTCTTCATCGTAGGGGGTCGGCGTAATCTTCTTCATCGCGAGCAGCTTGTCCATCGCTGCCTTGGACGGCTTGCCGAATTTTTCGTTGTACAAGTTGATTCCTTGGTCCATCGACGTAAAGAACCGCTCCACGATCTGCTCGCTGTGACAGGAAGCGCAGACCTGCCTCATGGCCTTTCGGCGGACTTCGTAATTCTCGAGCCTGGTCGAGATGACCGGCCGCAGGGTCCAACTGATGCGGTCCCCCACGTCGTGGGTCACTTCCTGGGTTGTAGTCGCGCTCATATGGCAGGTGGCGCAAGTAGGGAAAAGATAATCTTTCCCGGGATGCCACTTCTCCGACGGCTGGGCGAGCTTCATCTTGTCCTTGTTCGCGGTGAACAGAACCCCATGCTTGCTCTCGTAGTAGGCCTCGATCTGGGGATGATCCGGCCCCATGTGGCAACGGCCGCAGTTCTCCGGCTGGCGTGCCTGGGCGATGGAGAAGCCGTGCCGCGCATGGCAGGCCGCACACGTCCCCTTGGACCCGTCCGGGTTCACGCGCCCGATACCCGAATTGGGCCACGTGCTGGGATGCAGTTTCCCGTTCTCCATCACCTTGACCACGCTGCCGTGACAGCCGGCGCAGCCGGTGGTGATCACCTCCGGTCCTTCCACGACGTTTCCGAGGAAGTTGTCGAGGGAATTGGTGAACTGAGCGCCCTTCGCATGGTGAGATTTCTCGAACTCCTTGGCCTCTTTGTCATGGCACCGCATGCAGTCTTTGGGCGTAACCAACGTGGACACCACCGAGCCGTAATGGTCGTAGGCGTCCGGCTCTCCCTTCTCGGCTCGATGGCACTCGATGCACCCGATACCCTTCGGTGCGTGGCGACTGTATTTCCAATCATTGATGCCCCCGACCGAGACGTCTTTTGCCATGTGGCAATCAATGCATTTTTTATTCTCGGCTGAGATAAAGGGCCGGAGCCCGCCGCCGCGCCGCTCCTCCACCTGGACATAGCCGACGCCGGTCAGCGCCAGGAACAGGACAAGACACAGGCCACCGATCAGGTAGCGGGTGAAATTCAGCTTCCCGTTCGGCGCGCTGCCTGACACCTCGCTTTGATCCGTGCTCAGGTCCTTATCGGGTTCGTCCATGATTTTTCCTCTCACATCCTGGTATCCAGCATCATGAGGACTACCACCAGCAGGACCACGGCCGTCCCCACCCCCGCATTAACGGCGGTCATGGGCCAACCTCGTTCCGACAGAGCACGGTCCAGAAACGGATAGACGACAAACAGCCCGACAGCGCCCAGCAGGCTCCAGAGCGCCACCGGTCCCGGCAGCAGCGTGATCCACATGTAGGGGGCCGAGAAGTACCAGGGCGGCGACACGTCGGAGGCCACCTCTTGCGGGTCAGCCGGCGGGCCCAGCGTCGGAGGAAAGATCATGACCAGATCCGTGATGAGGACCAGCAGCCCCACAGCGACTGCGCCCATCATCATGGTATGTTCGGGATAGAAGGGATGAAACCTGCGGCTCCCCCTCACATCGGCAAATCCCAGCAGCCGCACCACGACCACATGTCCGGCCACCAGAATGCCCAGCAGGACCGGCAGCAGTTTGGTGTGCAGGTCATAGAGGCGCAACAGCGTCCCTCCCGATACCTCCTCCCCTCCCCGCAGCAGATAGAGGAGCGGCTGTCCCACGATCGGCAGGGTTCCGAGCATGTTGGTGACGACGGTCATGCCCCAGTAGGAAACGTTGTCGTAGACGAGCGAATAGCCCGTGAAACCCATCCCCAACGTCACCAACAGCACCACCGACCCGGTCACCCACTTCAGCTCGCCGGGCGTGCGATAGGCGCGCGTCACAAACACCCGGATGACATGGAAGAACAGGAACAGGATCATCAGATCCACGGAAAATTTGTGCACCCCCCGTACAAACCAGCCCAGATACACCTCATTGGTGATCTGCTCGATGCTCTCATAGGCCTTGTCCGGCGAGGGGACATAGTAAAACGTGAGCAGGAGGCCGGTCGCCACAAGCAGACCGAACAGGGTCAGAGGAATGGCTCCCAACGTATACGGCCACCAGTCGAGATGCTCCGGCAGGTCCTTCTGGATGTAGTCGATCCAGGATTTTGGCTCCGCCCTGTGCTCAACCGGTGATGCCGCCGATTCCATAGTTGATCCTTGTAGGAAGTTCTCAGTGGTCAGTTCTCAGTTATCAGTTTTGGGTCTGACTGATTACTGACCACTGACAACTAGCTACTCTGAATGTTCACGTACAACTGCCCCCCCCGCTTGACCACCTCAAACCGGTCCAGCGGGCGGGGCGGCGGTCCGGCGATATTCCGGCCCGTTTTGTCAAACACCCCCTGGTGGCAAGGGCAGACAAACTGCTCCCGCTCCTTGCTCCAGGACACGAGGCAGCCTAAGTCCGTGCAACGTCTGGAAAACGCCACGACGCCATCGTTCGTTCGCAGCACCATGATCTTCTGGCCGCCCAGGTCCATCGGCACCGCGTCCCCGACCGGCACCCGCGACTCGGCACCGATGAGAACGGCTTCGTATCGCTTGGGGGTGGGGCTGGGGATGAGAAACTGAAGAAAACGCAGCCCCAGCGTCCCCATCCCGAACAGCAGGCCGAATCCCATCACGGCCTGGCTCAGAAACCGACGCCGTCCGAAATCGTCGTGGATAATGGCCATCACAACCCCCGTGAGGCGTGAGGGGTAAGGCGTGAGATGTTGTCAGACATGGGGACTAATCTTTTCATGGGGACTATCCTTGTCTCGTTTCCAACCCCTTACGCCTAACGCCTGACACCTTACGAGTAACCGCGCTCTCCGTGCTGCGCGAGATCCATGCCCATGACCTCCGCTTCCACCTCAACACGGGGTTGCAACACCAGCGGGAGAACCTTCACCAACAGAAACGTCATCAAACCGGCAAAGGCCCAGACCGCCAGCACAGCGACGACTTGGACGAGGAACTGATAAGGATAGCCATAGAACAACCCATCGCTGCCGTCTGGATTCACGGCTGTTGACGCAAAGAGCCCGGTCGCCACCATGCCCCAGGTGCCACCGACCGCGTGCATGCCGAACACATCCAACGAGTCGTCATAGCCGAGGATCGGCCGCACGAAGTTCACGACCATGTAGCAAAGCCCCCCGGCACCGACTCCGATGACGACGGCGGAAAGGGGCGCGACATAGCCGGCAGCCGGCGAAATGGCGACCACGCCCGCCACAACCCCGCTGAGGGTTCCGAGCAACGTGGGCTTCTCGCGCTGAAGCCATTCCACAGTGGTCCAGGCCAAGGCAGCGGCGGCAGCAGCGGCTTGGATCGAGACGAAGGCGCCGGTCACGGTCGTCATCGGAACGACACCGGTTCCTGCCGAGAACCCGCACCAACCGACCAGGAGAAAGGCGGCGCCGCAGACCGAGAGGGGCAAATTGTTGGGCTTCATCTCCGTCCGCCCATAGCCCCTGCGGGGCCCGACCATGACAGCGGCCACTAAGGCCGTCACCCCGGCGCTGATATGAATGACCGCCCCGCCCGCATAGTCGAGGCTCCCCAGGTCGGCCAGCCATCCGCCCCAGAGCCAGTGGGCGATCGGGCTATAGACGACCGAGGACCACAGAAACCCAAAGAGCAGGAAAAATGAAACATGGATGCGCTCGACCAGCGCTCCAGCCACCAGCGCCAACGCGAGAGCGGCGCTCATCATCTGGTAGGCCAGGAGCGGCGAGACAGGACCG
>VGXG01000028.1 GCA_016873395.1 Nitrospira sp.
ACGCGCAGCAGCACCGTTTCGCCCCGTTTCACCTTCGACACCGCAGTGGAAAACTCGCTGACCGACGCGACCTCGTGGCGGTTGACCTCTTTGATCAGGTCTCCCTCCCGCAACCCCTCCGCCTGCGCGATGCTGCCCTGATCCACCTTGGCGATCAGCACCCCCTTGCTGTCCTTCAGCTTGAACTTCTCGGCCAGCTCCGCGGTCAGGTCCTGCACATCGATGCCCAGTTTCACTTCGGTCCGTGACGGAGGGACCGAGGCGACGATCACATTTTCCTTCCGTTCGCTCAGCGACACGGACAGAACTTGACGCTTTCCGTCCCGCACCACCTCAATGCTGGCAGCCGCGCCTGGCTCGATGCCCGCGATCAGCCGGGACAGCACGTTGGGCGTATCAACGGGTTTACCGTCCACTTTGGTGATGATGTCGCCCGGCTTGATGCCGGCGCGGGCCGCCGGATCATTCTCGAACACCTCGTTGACCAGCACCCCTTGGCCCTCGGCGACGCCGAATTTATTCGCCAGCTCCGCCGTCACCGGCTGAATGCCGACCCCAAGCCAGCCACGAATCACCTTACCCCGCGCCACGAGCTGCTGGAAGACTTGTTTGGCCATGTTCGAGGGAATGGCGAAGCCGATCCCCTGGGCGAAGTTGATGATGGCGGTGTTGATCCCGATGACCTCGCCGTGCACGTTGAACAGCGGGCCGCCGGAATTGCCGGGATTGATGGAGGCGTCCGTCTGGATGAAGTTCTCATACCGGGACAGGTTCATGTTTTCGCGCCCCATGCCGCTCACGACCCCCAGGGTCACGGTCCGATCCAAGCCGAAGGGGTTCCCGACAGCGAGCGCCCATTGGCCGACTTTGACCTCGCCGGAGTCCCCGAATATCGCGTAGGGGAGAGCGCGGTCGGTGGTCACCTTCAGGACGGCCAGGTCCGTATCCGGGTCCTTGCCGACCACCTGGGCGATGAACTTCGTCTTGTCCGACAGGCGGACTTCCACCTCGGCGGCATCCCCGACGACGTGGTTGTTCGTGAGGATGTAGCCCTGGGCGTCGATGATGACGCCGGAGCCGGAGCCTGGGACGTTGGGCATGCGCTCCTGCGGCGCATCCTTTGAGCGGCTTGGCCCCTGTACGGGCAGGACGTTGACGACGGAGGGCTTTACCCGCTCGGCCAGGTCCGCGATCACGGACTGGAGTTCTTCCAGGAGACGGAGTCCGGTGCCGGCCTCGACAGCCGGCATGGCCCCCCCGGCCAGAGCCAGGGGCGGCAGAAGGGTTGCCCACAGGGCCGTCCAGGCCAGGATCCTCGTCGTGCTTATGCCGAAGCCCATAGGACCTCCTGCGTGATGGCCGTTTGATAGGACCCCGAGTGGCTCATGCTCAGGCACGCGCCCGTTGCTTGGCCAACAAGGCAGGCAGCGCGTGCTTGAGTTCGTCGCGGGGGCCCACTAAAAGCATGATATCACCTGCAAGCAACAGCAGGGAATCCAGATCGGTCAAGAGGGCCGGCCCTCGCAAGACCGCCGCCACTCGAACGTCAGGATGCAGGCCCAATTGGGCCACGGCCCGTCCGCAAACGGAGGACCCGGCGGGGACGACGATCCGTTCGATCGTTGCGGAGCGGGTGCAGAGGTCACGCTGGATCTTGCGCAGGTCGTCGCTCAGCGCCTCGGCTTCCAGCTCCCGGGTCAAGGCGTCAATGCGCTGGAGGTCGTTCTTCAAGAGCCTGATCCGGGCAGCGGTGGCCGGAAGCTTCGCCGCAATCTCTGGATGGATGGGTTCCGGGGGGCTGGGATGGGAAGCCTGAGTCGAGGGGGCCCGATCCCGAAGGAGGTGCTCGGCCAGGAAGGCTCCGGTCTCTTGTTGAATCGCCTCAATGTGGTCAATGAGCGAGGAGGCTTGCCAGTGGAGCTTGAGGATTTGCACCTTGCGGTTGACGCGTTCCGAGACCGCCAAGATGGCTTCGCGGGCCCCTGTCAAGGTCAGGGTGAATTCCTTTCTGATGCGCTGGAGGAACTCGGTGGTCATGCTCCGATACCTGTCAACGTCGGATAAGGCTTATTATGTCAACTCGTTAATTTGGCTGGTTGGGTTGATAGTACCTATCTCACCTCTCATTTTCAATCCGACACCCTCACCCTGCCAACCCGGCGGTCACTATAGTGACAGCTCTACCACCCACGAACTGACCATTACCTGGCTGCTTGCCCCATTTTCGGTTCCGTGCCCTGCCAAAGCCGCTGGATATTCTCTTTGTGGCGAAGCACGATAAGTCCACTGACCAGCCAGGCAAAGACCTGAAACTGCCAGGTTTTCCCCATCAGGACCGAGCCGATCGGCAACGCGGCAAAGGCAGCCAGAGCGGCTCCGGATGAATAGCGCCAGACGGCCGCTGTGGCCAGCCAGACCGCCAGCATTGCCAACCCAAGCCAGGGCGCGACCCCAGCTACGGCGCCTAGGGCCGTAGCCACCCCTTTGCCGCCACGGAAGCCCAGAAACACGGGAAAGAGGTGGCCCAGGATCGGGCAAGCGGCCACGGCGAGAACCATGGTTTCATCAGTCAGCAGGAGGGTCGCCACCCACCCGACCACCCAGCCCTTCCCTACATCACCGGCCAACGTCAGCAAGCCCGCTTTCTTCCCCGCAACACGTAAGACATTGGTGAACCCGATGTTCCGGCTCCCGGCGGTCCTGGGATCCACCGTGCCGAGCCATTTGGCCACGACCACGCCGAACGGGATTGAGCCAAGGAGGTAGCCCCCAATTGCCAAGAGGGCCGGGAGCCAATCAGTGAAGGTCATGGAAGTTGGCAGCGAGTTGGAGTAAGCGAGAAACGCCTATTGGACAGGTATTTTTCAAGAAAGACTAGAGCTTCTTCACGGCGACCTGGCGCCAGAAGTTGGCGAGGTATTGGCCGCCGGAGACCAGGGCCAGGACGACGGCGAGGTAGAGAAGCCCTGTGCCCAACAGGTGCAGTGGCCAGGTCAGCGACGTCAGGGCCCCCTCCACGATCAGCAGAACGATGGCGACCACCTGCACGGCCATTTTCCACTTCCCGATCGTTTCCGCCGCCAGCACGATGCCTTCGGAGGCGGCAATGGCCCGGATTCCGGTCACGGCCACCTCGCGTGCAATGATGACGATCGCCACCAGCGCGGCGACTCGATCGAACTGCACGAGCAGGATGAGGCCGGACAGGACCAGCAGCTTGTCGGCGATGGGATCCAGCAGCTTGCCGAGCTTCGTGATCTGGCCGCGACGGCGGGCCACGTATCCGTCCAGGAGGTCGGTGACGGCCGCCACCACAAAGACGAGCGCGGCGGCCAGGGATCGCCTGGGGGTTGGGTTGGCAAACAGCACGACGAAGACGGGAATCAGCAAGATGCGTGAAAAAGTCAGCAGGTTCGCCAGATTGACGTTGGTGGCGATGTGCAACCAAGTGACAGTCAACCGACTGGGTGGTCCTGGCGGCTTGATGGCTTCAGTCGCGCGCATGATCAGACTCATGTCACTGTTGAGCAGTCCGGCGCAAAACCCGCAAGAAAAGTCTTCACACAACCCCGCTCTTGAGCAGGTCGTGCAAATGGATCACGCCGGCAATCCGGCGATCGCCTTCCAACACCACCAGAGAGGTGATGGCGTGCTGTTCCATGATCTGCACCGCCCGCGCGGCGAGTTCGTCGGGACCGATGGTCTTGGGATTCTTGCTGGCGAGGTCGCCCGCTGAGGCGTGAGCGAGATCCGTGCCCTGCTCCAGGAAGCGCCGGAGATCCCCGTCTGTGATGACCCCCAGCAGCCGGTCCTGTTCATCGACGACGGTCGTCATGCCGAGCTTTTTGCCGGTCATTTCCAGGATGGCATCGCGGGCCGTGGCCCGGTGGCCGATCCGCGGGACGGCCGCTCCCTGGTGCATGAGGTCGCACACCTTGAGCAGGAGCCGGCGGCCCAAAGTTCCGCCCGGATGAAACTGTGCGAAATCTTCTTCTTTGAGGCCTCGCTTTTGGAGCAGCGCGATGGCGAGGGCATCGCCCATCGCCAGCGTGGCTGTCGTGCTGGCGGTCGGGGCCAGCCCCATAGGGCAGGCCTCCTCGCTGACCGACACGTCCAGGACGACTTCGCTGTTCTTGGCCAAGGTGGACTGGGCCCGGCCGGTCAAGGCGATGACGGCGATGTTCAACCGCTTCACGAAGGGCAAGAGCTTCAACACCTCTTCGGTCTCTCCGCTGTTGGAGATCGCCAGCAGCGCATCGCGGCGGGCCAGCATGCCCAAGTCGCCGTGGATGCCTTCGGCCGGGTGCAGGAAGAAGGCCGGGGTGCCGGTGCTGGCCAGAGTGGCGGCGATCTTCTGGCCGATGAGGCCTGATTTCCCCATCCCCGTCACCACCACCTTGCCGGCGCAGCCATACAGAAGGTCCACCGCTTCCGTGAACCGGTGGTCCAGGCGCTCGATGAGACCGGCGATCGCCCGGGCTTCGATGTCGAGCACCCGCCTCCCCTGCTGGAGGCTCCCCTGCTGGCCGTTCCCCTTCCGGCTGCTCATGCTGGGTCCTCGCTCCCCTTACCCGCCGCCTGGCAGATTCGGAGGAGCCGTTCCAGCAGCGGCTTTAACTGATGGAGCGGCACCATGTTCGGGCCGTCGGACAGGGCGGTGTCGGGATCGGGATGGACTTCCATGAAAAATCCGTCACACCCGGCCGCGGCGGCCGCGCCGGCCAGCGGGGCCACGAATTCACGCTGCCCGCTTGATTTGGTCCCTCCCCCGCCGGGCAACTGGACGCTGTGGGTGGCGTCAAAAACCACGGGATAGCCGAAGCTCCGCATGATCGGCAGGGCCCGCATGTCCACGACCAGGTTGTTGTAGCCGAAGGAGGAGCCCCGCTCGGTCAGGATGATCCGCTTCGTGCCGCTCTCTTCCAGCTTCTTCACGACGTTGCTCATTTCCCAAGGAGAAAGGAACTGGCCCTTCTTGACGTTCACCACCCGGCCGGTCTTGGCCGCCGCCACCAGGAGGTCGGTCTGGCGGCAGAGAAAAGCCGGAATCTGGAGAATATCCGCCCCTTCGGCTGCCAGCCCGGCCTCCTCCACACTGTGCACGTCGGTCAGCACCGGCACCCCCACCTGCTCCTTCACCTTGCGCAAGAGGGTGACGCCGGCCTGGATCCCCGGCCCGCGGAACGAGGTGATCGAGGTGCGGTTCGCCTTGTCATAGGAGGACTTGAAGACGTAAGGCATGCCGAGTGATTGCGCGATCTCGGCGATGCGCTGCGCCGTTTCCAACGCGAGCTTCTCGCTTTCGAGCACGCAGGGGCCGGCGATCAGGACATGGCGCTGGGCGCCCCCGATCTTGAACGGTCCCAGGTCGACTTCGAATGGCATGCGCCCTCGCTCAGAAGCGAAATGATGAGTGATGAAGGCTGAACGACTTTGAGTAAACAGTTCTCAGTCCGCAGTTATCAGTTTCTGAATTTTCCCGGAACTGAAAACTGACAACTGATGACTGACCGCCTTTAGTATTCATCGTTGCTTTTCAATGTCCGCATTTTCTCCGCAGAGCCGCCCCGACGAAGGCGCTGAACAGAGGGTGCGGGCGGTGCGGGCGCGACGTGAATTCCGGATGAAACTGGGTGGCGACGAACCAGGGATGGCCGGGCAATTCGATGATCTCGACCAGCCGTCCGTCCGGCGAGAGCCCGGACAGCACCAACCCCTTGGCGGTCAGCCGGTCCCGGTAGGCATTGTTGAACTCATAGCGGTGGCGATGGCGTTCCCGCACTTCCAGCACGCCATAGGCCTTGTGGGCCACGCTTCCCTCGACGATCCGGCAGGGGTACGCGCCCAGCCGCATCGTGCCGCCCATGTCCTGGACAGATCGCTGGTCGGCCATCAAGTCGATCACCGGGTGCGGCGTGTGGGGATCGAACTCGGAGCTGTTGGCCCCGGCCAGGCCGGCCGCATGGCGCGCCAATTCAATGACCGCACATTGCATCCCCAGACAGAGGCCGAAAAAGGGAATGCCCCGCTCCCGCGCGTAGCGGATGGTCTCGATCTTGCCCTCGATGCCGCGCGTGCCGAAGCCCCCGGGAATCAGGATGCCGTCCGCCTCGCGCAGCGTCTGCTCCACTCCCCGCCTCGGCACCTCCTCCGATTCGAGCCAGTGGACGTTGACGCGCGTCTCGTGGTCGATCCCGCCATGCACGAGCGCCTCGGCCAGGCTCTTGTACGATTCCTTGAGCCCCACGTATTTGCCCACGAGCGCGATGGAAACCTCATGCTTGGGATGTTTGATCTTTTGCACCATCGCATCCCATTCGCGGAGATTCGGCGGGCTCGTGTCCAGCCGGAGCAAGCGGATGATCATCTCATCCAGCCCTTCCTTGCGGAACACGATCGGCACCTCGTAGACCGTTTCCACGTCCTTGGCCGTGATCACCGCGCCCTTCTCCACGTTGCAAAACAAGGCGATCTTGTCCTTGAGGTTGGGCGGCAGGTAGCGGTCGGTCCGGCACAGGAGAAGGTTCGGCTGGATGCCGATTTCGCGCAGCTTGTTCACGGAATGTTGAGTGGGCTTTGTCTTCAGCTCGCCGGACGCACCGATGTACGGTACGAGGGTCAGGTGCACGTACAGGACATTCTCCCGGCCCACGTCGTAGGGCATCTGGCGGATGGCTTCCAGGAACGGCAGGCTTTCAATGTCGCCGACGGTCCCTCCGATCTCGACGATCGCCACGTCGTTCCCCTTGGCCGTGTCCACGATCGCCAGTTTGATTTCGTCGGTGATATGGGGCACGACTTGCACCGTCCCGCCCAGGTAGTCTCCACGCCGTTCTTTCTTGATCACCGAGTCGTAGATCCGGCCGGTGGTGTAGTTGTTGTTTTTCGTCAGGGTCAGGGAGGTGTACCGCTCGTAATGGCCCAGGTCCAGGTCCGTCTCCGCGCCGTCGTCGGTCACGTAGACTTCCCCGTGCTGGTAGGGGTTCATCGTGCCGGGATCGACGTTGATATAGGGATCGAGTTTCAGAAAGGTGATTTTGAGCCCGCGGCTTTCCAGGAGATTGCCGATCGAGGCAGAGGCCAGTCCCTTACCGAGGGACGAGACGACGCCGCCGGTCACGAAGATGTACTTGGTGGTTATGGCCATCTCGACCTCAGTGAGTGGGTGGAGCTCCCGCCAGCGCCAGCCGCCCCTTGCGTCCTTATCTAACCGACCGGCTTCAACAGAGCGGCGGTTCCGCGAAACTCAGCACAGCACGAGCCGCTGAAGGGTGGCCGCCGCCTCCTCCAGATCCTCCGGCTGGTCGATGCGGAGCGAAGGATGCGTCGTCTCCCAGACTCGGATGCGGATCCCATGCTCGAGCGCGCGCAACTGTTCAAGCTTTTCCGCCTCTTCCAGGGTCCCGGTCGGCAGCTCCGCCAGGCGCAGCAAGGTGTCACGGGAATAAATGTAAATGCCGAGGTGGACATAATGCAAGCCGTTCGACGCCTGGCTGGTCGGGCCGTCCCGGAGGTGTGGAATGGGTGCGCGTGAAAAATACAGGGCATCGCCGTTCCAGTCCGTCACGACCTTCACCACGCCGGGGTTCTGCAATTCGTCGTCAGAGGTCAGGCGCCGTTTCAACGTGCCCATGCCGGCCCCGCTGGCCAGGAACGGAGCCACCAGGTCGGTGAAGAGGCCCGGGTGGAGGGCGATCTCGTCCCCTTGGAGGTTGACGAAGACTTGCCCCGGGAGTTGCCTCGCCACCCAGGCCACCCGGTCCGTTCCCGTTCGGAAGGACTCGCTGGTGAGCATGACCGTGCCGCCGAATTGCGTCACGGCGTTGCCGATCCGCTCGTCATCGGTGGCGACCAGCACGCGCTCAATTCCCGGCGCGGCGCGCACCCGTTCGTAGACATGTTGGATCAGCGGCTTCCCCATCAATCGGGCCAGCGGCTTGCCGGGGAACCGCGAGGACCCGAACCGGGCCGGGATGACGACGGTCACGTGTGGGCTGCGGTCAGCCACGTTTCAGCGCCTCGGAGAGTTGCGCTGCCGTCACCGTGCCGGTGCCGACGACGCCGACGACTATCCCGGCCGCCAGGTTGGCGAGTACCGCACCGTCCTGCATGGAGGCGCCCGTCGCCAATGCCAGCGCGAGGGTGCCGACCACGGTATCGCCGGCTCCGGTCACATCGTACACCTGCCGGGCCGTCGTTGGAATATGCCACCTGGCCCCGTCGGCTTCAAAAAGGCTCATGCCCTGCTCGCCTCTGGTAATGAGGACCGCCGAGCAGCCGAGCCGTTGCCGGATGATCTCCCCCGCCTCGGTGATCGACCGCTCATCGTCGGTATGGAGGCCGGCGGCTTGCCCGGCCTCAAGGTGATTGGGGGTCACCACGGTCACCCCCTTATAATAGGAAAAGTGCTCGACCTTGGGGTCGACGATGAGAGGGATGCGGCGCAGCGCCGCCAGACGGGTGAGCTCGGTCATGAGCGGCAAGGTCACTACGCCCTTGGCATAGTCGGACACGACCAGGCAGGAAATCTCCCGCAGCCTGGACTCGACGTAGCGGATGATGCGACGCTGGATGGGTTGCTTGATGTCCGAGCGTCGCTCGACGTCGAACCGGACCACCTGCTGATTGTGGGCGACGATGCGCGTTTTCCTGGTCGTCGGCCGTGCCGGATCGATCACCACTCCGCCCCGCCCTTGCCGCCGCAGGCCCAGTTCCTTGAGCAGGCAGCGCCCGCTTTCGTCCGCTCCCACCACCCCGCAGATGTCGGCCTTGCCTCCGAGGGCCAGGATGTTGTTGTAGACGTTGGCCGCCCCCCCGAGTTGCAACGACTCGGAATGGACCTGGACCACCGGGACCGGTGCTTCCGGCGAAATGCGGCTGACTTTCCCCCAGATATAGTGGTCCAGGATGAGGTCTCCGACCACCAACACGCCGGCTTGCGGAAACCGCTGAATCAAACGCTGGAGTTTTGGGTGCTGGGTTTTAAGTTTTGAGTTCAAGACAGCACTCACACTTTAACATTCACAATTCAAAATTTTCCGATCAGTGGATGGCCCGGCCGAGTCGTTCCCATCGGACCCACTGTTTCCAGTTGCCCTGGCCGCTCCAGGACCAGTAGACGCGAAAGGCCTTGCCCTTGATTTTCTCCGCGCGAACATAGCCCCAGAACCGGCTGTCGAGACTCTGGTCCCGGTTGTCGCCCATGACAAAATAGGAGTCCCGGGGTACGGTAATGGGGCCGAAGTTGTCGCGCGGATTGATCGTTCCGTCGATAACGCCGGGATCGACCCGTTGTGTATACGTCCGGTCTTCCAGGGGCACTCCGTTGACCAGCACGACCTTGTTGCGGATCTCGATCTGATCGCCGGGGAGTCCCACGATCCGCTTGATGAAATCCTTGTCCTCGTCTTCCGGGTACCGGAAGACGACGACATCACCCCGCTCCGGCTGCCCGAACGAGACCAACTGGTGGGAGGCATAACAGGTGACGGGAGGAAAGCTCATCTTGAACGCACAATTTCCCGGCCATTGCAGACCATAGGAAAGCTTGCTGACCAGGATATGGTCCCCGATCTGAAGTGTCGGGATCATGGAGCCGGACGGAATCTTGAACGCCTGTACGACGAACACGCGGATCGCAAACGCGAGCAGCATGGCCACGACGATGGCTTCCGCGTATTCGCGCAGCACCGACTTGACGGATCTGGCCCGGCGCTCGGCCTCGCTGAGCTGGTCGGTCAGCGGTGCCGGGTCCTGGCTCGGCGGTGACGCTGCGTCGGCCGAAGCGTCCCGTGCTTCCTCCAGGCTGGATGAATTCTGTTCCATCGCTACGACTCGCCCGTCACTTTCAGGAGGGCCAGGAAGGCTTCCTGGGGCACCTCGACTCGGCCCACCTGTTTCATCCGCTTCTTGCCCTCTTTTTGTTTCTCCCACAGCTTCCGTTTCCTCGTGATGTCGCCGCCATAGCATTTGGCGGTGACGTTCTTCTTGAGCGCCCCGACGGTCTCGCGGGCGATCACCTTGTTGCCGATGGCGGCCTGGATGGCCACTTCGAACATCTGCTTGGGGATCAGCTCCTTCATCTTCTCAGCCAGTTGGCGTCCCCGGATCTGAGCCTTGTCGCGATGCGTGATGAACGAGAGTGCATCCACGGTCTCTCCGTTGAGGAGTATGTCCAGCTTGACGAGGTCCGATTCGCGGTACCCGATCAGTTCGTAGTCCAGCGAGGCGTACCCTTGGGTTTTGGACTTCAGCCGGTCATAGAAGTCCAGGATGACCTCGTTCAACGGCAGTTCATAGGTGAGCATGACCCGCGTGGGATCGAGGTACTGGAGACCCTTCTGGGCGCCCCGGCGTTCCTGGCACAGTTGGAGAATGTGCCCGACGTACCGTTCGGGAGTGATGATGGTGGCCTGGATAAAAGGTTCCTCAAAGCTTGCGATCGCCGAGGGTGGCGGCAGTTTGGCAGGATTCTCGATCCGGAGGATCTCGCCGGCCGTCGTGAGCACTTGGTAGACGACCGTCGGCGCGGTCGTGATCAGGGTGAGCTCATACTCCCGTTCGAGGCGCTCCTGGATGATCTCCATGTGCAGCAGCCCCAGAAACCCGCATCGGAACCCGAACCCCAGAGCCAGCGATGTCTCCGGCTCATAGACGAACGAGGAGTCATTTAAGCGAAGCTTCTGCAAGGCGTCGCGCAGATCCTCGAAACGGGCTGTGTCCGTCGAGTAAAGGCCGCAAAAGACCAGCGGCTTGACTTCTTTGTAACCGGGGAACGGCTTGTCGGTGGCGCGGGAGGCCTCCGTGATCGTGTCGCCGATCTTCGTGTCCGCCGCTTCCCGGATATTGGCGCACATGTATCCGACTTCGCCGGTGCTCAGACGATCTGTTTTGGCGCGCTTCGGGGTGAACTGGCCGACTTCGGTCACCTCGAACATCCGGTTGTTCGACATCAGTTTTATTTTCATGCCCGGGGCCAACTGGCCGTCCACGATGCGGGTTAGGACGATCACACCCTGGTAGTTGTCGAACCAGGAATCGAAGATCAGGGCCTTCAACGGCTTGTCCGGGTCGCCGACGGGCGGGGGGATGCGCGCAATGACCGCTTCCAGGACCTCCCGCACCCCGCGGCCCTCCTTGGCGCTGACCAGTAGGGCGTCCTTCATCTCCAAACCCAGCACCTCTTCGATCTGGTGCTTGACGCTCTCCACATCGGCGCTGGGCAGATCGATCTTATTGATCACCGGGAGGATCATGAGGTGATTGGCGAGGGCCAGGTGCGCGTTGGCGATCGTTTGGGCCTCCACGCCCTGCGTGGCGTCCACCAACAGCAGGGCCCCCTCGCAGGCGGCCAGGCTCCGGGATACCTCGTAGGTGAAGTCGACATGGCCCGGCGTATCGATCAGGTGCAGCGCATAAACCTGGCCGTCGTTGGCCTGGTACTTGATCGCCACGGCGTGAGCCTTGATCGTGATGCCTCGTTCACGCTCGAGGTCCATGGCATCCAGGATCTGTTCGCGGGACTCCCGGGCGGTGATGGCGCCCGTGGTTTCAAGAAACCGGTCAGCGAGGGTAGATTTCCCGTGATCGATATGGGCGATAATGGAAAAATTCCTGATGCGGCTTTGCAAGTCCTTGCCCATGCGACGAAATCGGCCCATTATATGCGCTCATCGGCAGGTTGTCAAAGAAGAAGGCGGCCTTTATAATCCGTGTTCCAATGCCGGTTCCAATCATGGAGTCTCATCTCAATCGCACCCGTCTCACGGCGCGGCGCGACCGCCTCGCTGACTGGGATCGGCAGTTCCTGTGGCACCCGTTCACGCAGATGCTGGAGTGGGAGCGGGAGCCGCCGCTGATCATCGAGCGCGGCACCGGGCCCTACCTGATCGATACCCAGGGCCGCCAGTACCTCGACGGCGTGTCCTCGCTGTGGGTCAATGTTCATGGCCACCGGCATCCGGTGCTCGACCGCGCGATCCGCGATCAACTTACGCGCATCGCCCACAGCACGCTGCTGGGCCTCTCGAACCAGCCGGCGATCCGCCTGGCGCGGGAGTTGATCCGCTTGGCCCCGCCTGGTCTGACCAAAGTATTCTATTCGGACAACGGGTCCACGGCGGTCGAAGTCGCTCTCAAGATGGCCGTTCAGTACTGGCGGCAACGCGACCCCAAAGCCGGCCCCAAACGCAGTTTCCTTCGTTTGCAATTGGCCTACCACGGCGACACGGTGGGGGCGATGAGCGTGGGGGGGATCGAGCTGTTCCGCGACCGGTTCCGCCCGCTGCTGTTCCCGGCCCTCCGTGCCGATCCCCCTTACTGTTACCGGTGCCCCCTCGGCCTGACCTATCCGTCTTGCGCCATGGCCTGTCTCGATCCCATCGAGCGGATTCTCAAGCGTCGCCACCGGGACCTCGCCGGTGTGATCATCGAACCCCTCGTCCAGGCGGCCGCCGGTATGGTAACGGCTCCTCCGGGATACCTGGCACGCCTGCGACGCCTCTGTACCAGGCACCAGGTCCTCTTGATCGCGGATGAAGTAGCGACCGGGTTCGGCCGCACCGGCCGAATGTTTGCCTGCGAGCATGAAGGGGTGACGCCGGACCTGATGGCCATCAGCAAAGGGCTGACCGGCGGCTACCTGCCGTTGGGCGCCACGCTGGCGACCGATGAAATTTATCAAGCCTTTCTGGGGGACTATGCGGAGTGGAAAGCCTTCTTTCACGGACACAGTTACACGGGCAATCCGCTGGGTTGCGCCGTGGCCCTGGCCAACCTGTCGGTCTTCCGCAAGGAACGGACCTTGGTCCGTATGCGTCGCGGCATCGCCGCGCTCCGCCGGCTCCTGCGCCCCCTCGCCCGGTTGTCCCATGTAGGAGATATCCGGCAGCGAGGGTATATGGTCGGCATTGAGCTCGTGAAGGACCGCGAGACAAAAGCACCCTATCCAGTGACGGACCGGATCGGCCATCGGGTGACGATGGAGGCCCGCCGGTGCGGGTTGATCACCAGACCCCTGGGCAACGTCATCGTATTGATGCCTCCTCTCTCTACCACGATTCGAGATTTGGCGCGCATGGTGTCGGCGTTGCATGAATCGATCAAGGTTGTCACGAACCTTGCCTCGCCTCCGGACAAGCCGACCAGAGGCAGTCACGCACGGGCATGACCGGCTGGCTCGAAGGAACCATCAAGCCCCGTTGCGTCTTTTTCTTTCGAGGGTTACCGTAGTGCGGTATACTGGCCTCAAAGAGAACGATGACCTTGGGTGAACAGTGCTCAGAGTCATCAGCCGTCAGTTGTCGGTCTTCAGTTCCGGAAAATTCAAAAACTGAAGCTGTAAACTGAGAACTGACAACTCGACGCTGATGACGGACGACATTTAGCACGAAGGGATCGCCTGCATGCCTCGTGATCTGCCGATCGGGAACGGCGCGCTGCTCATCAACTTCGACAGCACCTACCAACTCCGTGACCTCTATTGGCCTCACGTCGGACTGGAAAATCATTCCAAGGGCCAGGTCTTTCATTCCGGGGTCTGGGTCGACGGACGCTTCAAATGGCTGGACGATTCGAGCTGGTCGCGGGAGATGCACTATGCCCATGAGACGCTGGTGACCGAGGTCGTGCTGGCCAATCCCGATCTCCAGCTCGATCTGGTCTGCCACGATGCGGTGGATTTCCACGAGAACCTCTACCTCCGACGGATCGACGTGAATAACCTCACCGACCGCCAGCGCGAGGTCCGGTTGTTCTTTCACCATGACCTGAACATCTCCTCCCATGAAGTCGGTGACACAGCCTACTATGAGCCGGAGCGGCGGGCGGTCTACCACTATAAGGGCCAACGCTGGTTCCTCATCAACGGGGCCACGCCGGGCAAAAAGCCGGAGGACGCAGCGGATTCTGTCGACGGCTGGCACGTCGGCCTGCAGCAATGGGCCTGCGGCCATACGGGCGTCCACAGTCTCCAGGGAACCTGGAAGGATGCCGAGGATGGCCTCTTGTCGGGCAACCCCATCGCCCAGGGGTCCGTAGATTCCACCGTGTCCCTGCACCTGACGCTTCCCCCGCAGACCACCCAGACCGCCTACTACTGGCTGGCGGTCGGTTCGAACTTCGAAGAGGTCACGCGGATCAACCGGTCGGTTCGGCGTCGCGGCCCCTGGCACTTCATCAATCGGACGGCGTCCTACTGGCATCTCTGGCTGGATACCCACCGGCCGAGTTTCGTCGATCTGTCGTCCGAGGTGAGCCGCTTGTATCTCTTGAGCTTGCTCATCTTGCGAACCCAGATCGACAACGACGGCGCGATCCTTGCGGCCAACGATTCCGATATCGCCTCCGCGGTCCGTGATACCTATTCTTACATGTGGCCGCGTGACGGCGCGTTGGTGGCCAATGCGCTCGACCTGGCCGGCTATCTGGACATTACCCGTCCCTTCTATCGCTTCTGCCGTGACGTGATCAGCAAGGAAGGATATTTGCTCCACAAGTACAACCCGGACAAAACCCTGGCCTCCAGTTGGCATCCCTGGGTACGGGATGGTCATAAGGACCTGCCAATTCAGGAAGACGAAACTGCGCTCGTCCTCTGGGCCCTGTGGAACCACTTTGAGAAATGGCGGGACATCGAATACATCAAGCCGCTGTACCGCTCGCTTATCGTCCGTGCCGCGGACTTTTTGGCGGCCTACCGTGATCCGAAGACCGGCGTGCCCCTCCCCTCCTACGACCTGTGGGAAGAACGGCGCGGGGTGCTGGCTTTTACCACGGCGGCGGTCTGGGCCGGCTTGATAGCGGCATCCAATTTTGCGCAGGCGTTCGGAGAAATGGTCTTGGCGGAGCAATACCAAACCGCGGCGGCCGAAATCAAAGCCGGGGCGGAAGCGGTCCTCTATCGACCCGAACATGATCGGTTTGTCCGGATGGCCAACAAAAAGCCGGACGGGAGTTGGGAGTTTGATGAGACGCTGGACTCCTCCCTCTTTGGACTGTGGTACTTCGGCATGTTTCCAACCGAAGATATTCGCATCGTCAAGACCATGAAAGCGATCCGGGAGCGGCTCTGGGTCAAAACCGGTGTCGGCGGGATTGCCCGCTACGATGATGATTATTACCATCAACAGAGCCAAGACAAGGCTAACGTGCCGGGCAATCCCTGGTTCATCTGCACCCTCTGGCTGGCCCAGTGGGCGATCGCGACCGCCAGGACAAAAGAGGACCTCAAACCGGCGGCTGAACTGTTGGAATGGTGCGTCAAGCACGGCCTGCCGTCCGGAGTCTTGGCAGAACAGGTCCACCCCTATACCCATGCGCCGCTCTCTGTCTCTCCCCTCACCTGGAGTCATGCCACGTTTGTCACGGCGGTTCAGGAGTACTTGGCGCGGTGGCGGATGCTGTCCGGGGCATCGGCCGGCGCCAAGCGGGCCTAGCAATCGGCATGGCCGGCAGGAACGCCAGAGTACGCACAGCCGGCCCGCTCAGGACCTTCGCCGTGGATATCGGTGGGAGCGGAATCAAGGCGCTGGTCCTGGACGAAGCAGGCCAATCGGTCACGACGCGCAGCCGGGTCAAGACGCCGAAGCCGGCCACGCCGAGCGCCGTGCTCGAGGTGATTGTCGATCTGGCGACGGCGAAGGGGGAGTTCGATCGAGTCTCGGTCGGGTTCCCCGGCGTAGTGCGCGAGGGTGTGACCATTACAGCGCCCCATCTCGATCCGAGCTGGCAAGGCTTCAAGTTAGCGGGAGCGCTCCAGAAACGTTTGAAGAAACCGGTCCTGGTCGCCAATGATGCCGATGTGCAGGGGTTCGGGGCCATCTCCGGGAAAGGGGTCGAGATGGTCATCACGCTGGGAACGGGGGTGGGGTCTTCCCTATTTGTGGATGGGACGCTGTTTCCGAATTTGGAGTTGGCCCACCACCCGTTCCGCCGCGGCAAGACCTACGATCAGCATCTCAACAATGCGGCTTTGAAAAAGGCTGGCAAGACCAAGTGGAACAAGCGGCTCGCGCGTGCCCTTCAGACCCTCGAGCGCCTGTTCAATTATGACCGTCTGTACATCGGCGGCGGCAATGCTAAGCACATCACGCTCTCCCTCCCCTCCCACGTCAAGATCGTCCCGAACGAGGCGGGGCTGCTCGGCGGTATCGCCCTCTGGCGCTGAGCGGGATTTTTCCCCGCTTGTCGACCCGGCTAAAACGTCGATTCTTGTTTCTGGTTTGTCCGGTCTGGGTGTATGCTGATGGTGTCAGTGTGAGCATTGAGGTTCAAGATGCTCCACGTCCCTCCTGCTTCAAGGCGGATTCAACCTTGCTCCAGACCCGGAAGCGCGGGCGAGACCTTCCTGGTCATCTGGCTCACCCTCTGCGCGCTCATGGTTCCTGGAGAATTCGCTGAAACTGAGGGGCTGGAAGTCCCGCAGGTGACGCTGAAGGCGGCCTACCTGGCTCAGCCGACCCAACCGCTCCGTTTGAAGGACCTGCTGCCTGAGTCCGAACGACCACGGACCTTGAGCATCGTTTCATCCGCGCCTCTGCTGGCCGGCAGGCTGACCGGGGAGGGAGAGCTGGCCTACAGTGCGCCGGATATCAGCTCAGTGGAAGGCAAAGGGGCTGCGACGCATCGGATGATCCGGTATGTGCTGAACGGAAAGGAGGGGCCCTTACGCTACGCGGTCAGCTATCGATCTGCCGGAAAAGCGTTCACAGCCGCGCCGGACCAAGCCGTGAGGGAAGCATGGGGGGAATGGCAGCGGGGCGTTGCGCGGATGAAAGCCTCTTTGACAGAGTCATGGAATAATGTGGAGCGAGACCTTCGTCAAGCCCGGCTCACGCACCTTCAGGAACGACTGGCCTTGGTAGTGACGCCGCCTGCTTGGGGAGAAGCGAGCTTGGCCTTCAGCCGAAGCTCAGCCGCCAGTTCCTACGTCCCGCCAGGAAGCGCGGCGCAGCGGTGGCGGATCGATAGCGTGGAAGGCGCTTATGCCTATGCCGGGTCCAATTGGTTTGCGAGATGGGCGTCATCGTACTCGTTGACGAGCGGTCAGCTCCGACCGAATGGCGTCACGACGGCCTTGGCCCATACGCTCAGCGGCTCTTACAAATTCGGGAGCGCGCTCACGCTCGCACCGACCCTCAGCTTGCGGGAGGAACGCCAACGTTGGTCCGGCATCCTCACGGATACTTCGGCCGCGGCGCTGGCGCTCACCTATGCGCCAAGCCAACACTATCACTTCAGCACAGCCGGATCGTACAGCAGGACCCACAGCAGCGATCATCTGCTCAATCTGAGCACTTTCACGATCCAAAGCACGTTGACGCGAACCTTTCAGGAGTCGGGATCCCTCCGCACGAATCTTTTGCTAGAAGCCGGATTCAAAGAGACCGATGACGCCGTCAACCCTGCCCGCTCGACCCAGGAAGTTTCCGGCTTGCTGCGCCTGCAGGTTGAAGGATTTTCGCTCAGCACTCTGGGGTCATGAAATCACGGTTTGGTCTATGTCAGGGTGGATTCTATTGCAGAGTGGCAAACAGGGAGTCGTAGGCGAGCGATCCGGTCAGAAAATCTCGATCGGCTCCCCTCGTCCGCACTTGAGGGCGTCCGCGGCGCTGCCTTCCTTCAGGAAGACTTCCACTTGGCCGTTGCTGTTGATCAAGGCATGGGGCCTGTCGGGGGCGCCGTCGGCGTAGCAGGTCACCAGCCCCTGGAGCGTTGCGCCAGCCAGGCGGATGGTCAGCTCCGAGGGGGATTTTCTGGCCACCCCTTGGAGCTCCTTGAGGTGCAGGGGAGTGATGTTGGAGATCAGGTTACCGAAATGGTCGACGTGGACGATCCGGCCGGTGAGAGACTTGTGGCTCACGGCCGGCTCAGGGATCGGCAGCTTCACATAGTCGCGGATTAATTTTCCGAAAGAACCAGGGGCCTGTCCCCTGGTCAGCCAGGCGGCGGCCGGAGCGAATAGGTCCCGGCCGTCGAACGTGGCCCCTTCCGAGTCTAGCCGGTACTGTTTGTTTTCAATCGCGCGCACTTCCACCGACAGTTCCTCGTCAACAATGTAGCTGAGTAGTCCGTTGTCCGGCGCTAGAAAGTAGAAGCGCGACGTGCTGACGAGCAGCGGGCGCCTCGTGCTGCCGACTCCCGGGTCCACGACCGCAACGTGCACGGTCCCGTCGGGAAAATACCGGTAGGATGACTTTAACAGGTAGGCCGCTTCCTCCACCTGGTGAGCAGCCACCTGATGGCAGAGGTCGACGATCCTCGCCTGCGGATTGATGTTCAGGATCACCCCCTTCATGCTGGCGACGAAATAGTCCCGGTCGCCGAAATCGGTCAGGAGGGTGATGAGGGAGATGACATTCGGCATGGCTGCTATACAATGCGTGACGCGTGACGCGTGACGCGTGACGCGGAGATGGCAAGCGGACCTTTGAACTCTTTACTCGTCACGTGTCACCTGTCACGTGTCACAGGGCTTCAAAGCGGATTTCGCAGATTTCGTATTCCACGACGCGGGCCGGTGTGGTGACTTCCACTTGATCCCCCACGCGGCGCCCGATCAGGGCCTTGCCGACCGGCGATTGCACCGAGATCTTGCCGTTTTTCAAGTCCGCCTCGTCCTGCCCCACGAGCGTGTATTGCTTCTGCTGCTGGGATGGCATCTCGCGGAGGAGTACGGTGGCGCCGAAGACCACGGTCTCGCTGGACAGGTTGGCGGTGTCGATGATCCGGGCGTCGGCCAGCTTGCGTTCAAGTTCATTGACCCGCGCTTCGATGAAGCCCTGCCGCTCCTTGGCCGCATCGTACTCGGCGTTTTCACTCAAGTCGCCGTGGGAGCGGGCTTCTGCAATGGCCTCAATGACCTTGGGTCGTTCGACCTTACGCAATCGGTCCAGCTCTGCCTTGAGCGCCTCATAGCCTTTCTTGGTGATCGGTGTCGGCATTGCTTCTCCTAAAATGATGAATGCTGAATGATGAACGATGAATGGCGGAAAGACAAGTTCCCCCAGCTCATAACTCAGCACTCAGCATTCCGCGTTGCCTTTATGGTGGTACTCCTGCAGTGATCGGATCGTGAGCCCTTTCTTCAGCGTGGCCTCGATACCCAACGAGGCGGCCTTGGCCCCGGGCATCGTCGTGAAGTAGGGCAACCCCTTCTGGAGCGCCTCCCGCCTGATGGAGGCCGAGTCAATCTGGGATGCGCCGCTCCCCACTGTGTTGACGACCAGGCTGATCTCGCCGTTTTTGATGTGATCTACGACGTGCGGGCGTCCTTCGTTGACCTTGTAGACCGGTTCGACGTTGATCCCCCGCTCGCGCAGATAGGCGGCGGTGCCGTGCGTGGCTTCGATCCGGAAGCCGAGCCCTTGGAGCCGGCGCGCGATCTCCAGCGCCGCCGGCTTGTCCTGGTCCTTGACGCTGATGAAAACCTTCCCGCCGCGAGGGAGGGAGACGCCGGCGGCCGCCTGCGACTTGGCGAAAGCCCATCCGAAATCCGCATCGATGCCCATGACCTCTCCGGTGGACTTCATTTCCGGTCCCAGCAGGACGTCGATCCCGGCGAACTTGGTGAACGGGAAAACCGCCTCTTTGACCGCGACGTGCAGCGGCCGGCGCACCTCAGTGAAGCCCAGCTCCTTGAGGGACCTGCCGATCATGACTTTCATCGCGAGTTTGGCTAAGGGAACTCCGATGGCTTTGCTCACGAAAGGCACGGTGCGGGACCCTCGCGGGTTCACTTCCAGGATGTACAGCTTCCCGTCCTGCACCGCAAACTGGGCGTTCATGAGTCCCACCACGCCCAGCTCCGTTGCCAAAGCGGTCGTCTGTCGGCGGATTTCCTCGACCATGGCGTCGTCCAGCGTGTACGGCGGCAGGGAGCAGGCCGAGTCGCCCGAATGAACCCCGGCCTCTTCGATATGCTGCATGATCCCTGCAACCACGACCTGCCGTCCGTCTGCAACCGCATCGACGTCGATTTCGATGGCGTCGGCCAGGTACTTGTCGATCAGCACCGGATGGTTGGCCGAGGCCCTGACGGCCGACCCCATGTAGGCCTTCAGCCCCGCGTCGTCGTAAACGATCTGCATGGCGCGCCCGCCCAGCACGTAGGAGGGGCGAACCATCACCGGATAGCCGATCGAGACGGCGATGGTGGCTGCTTCCTCGACGGACCGCGCCGAACCGCTGGCCGGCTGTCGCAGTTTCAGTCGCTCAAGCAGCTCGCGGAACCGTTCCCGGTCTTCCGCCAGGTCGATCGCATCCGGGCTGGTGCCCAGGATCGTCACCCCGGCTCGTTCCAGCGGCAGCGCCAGCTTGAGGGGAGTCTGTCCCCCGAATTGGACGACGACCCCCATCGGCCGCTCGCGCTCGACGATATTCAGGACATCTTCCTCGGTGAGCGGCTCGAAGTACAGCCGGTCGGAGGTATCATAGTCCGTGCTGACGGTTTCCGGATTGCAGTTGACCATGATCGTTTCGATGCCTTCTTCCCGCAGGGCAAAAGCCGCATGCACGCAGCAATAGTCGAACTCGATCCCCTGCCCGATCCGGTTCGGGCCCCCGCCCAAAATAACGACTTTCTTGCGGTCGGAGGGGCGGGACTCGCAGTCCCGCTCATACGTTGAGTAGAGGTAGGGAGTTTGGGCCTCGAACTCGGCCGCGCAGGTGTCCACTCGTTTGTAGGTGACGCTCCAAGCGGCGGGGGCGGTGGTCTGGTCCATCCGGAGTCGCCGGATCGTACCCTTGTCCGAGCCCGTCAACTGGGCGATGCGATCGTCTGCGAAGCCCAACTGCTTGGCCTCATGGAGCAGGTCAGGGTGACAAGCGAGCAAGTCGGCAAGTTGCAAGCTGGAAGACCCGTCACTTGCCACTTGTCGCTTGCCACTTGTCTCAACCAAGCGCTGTTCAAATTTCACGATCTCCTGAATCTGGTCGAGGAACCAGGGGTCGATCTTGGTGAGGGCAAAGAGGTCCTTGATCGGCACACCCAACCGCATCGCGTCGGCCAGGTGCCAGAGTCGGTCCGGATGGGGGGTCCGGAGCAGGCTGCGGACGTTGTCGATAGCCTCCGTCCGGTTGAGGTCGGGCGTGACGCCCTGGTCCAGCGCCTGCAAGGAGATCAGGCCGGGTCGGTCCACTTCCAACGACCGCACAGCTTTCTGCAGCGCCTCTTTGAAAGTCCGGCCGATGGCCATTGCTTCGCCCACCGACTTCATCTGGGTCGTCAAGGTGGGATCGGCTCCGGGAAATTTCTCGAACGTGAAGCGCGGGATCTTGAGCACGACATAGTCGATGGTGGGCTCGAAGGAAGCTTTGGTCACGCGGGTGATGTCGTTGGTGATCTCGTCCAGCGTGTAGCCGACCGCCAGCTTGGCTGCGATCTTGGCGATCGGGAACCCCGTGGCCTTGGAGGCCAGGGCCGAACTGCGGGAGACTCGCGGGTTCATCTCGATGACGACCATTTCGCCCGTCTCGGGATGAATGCCGAACTGGATATTCGCCCCGCCCGTGTCCACGCCGATCTCCCGGATGATCCGCACGGCCGCGTCCCGCATGACCTGATATTCTTTGTCGGTCAAGGTAATGGCCGGCGCCACCGTGATGCTGTCACCCGTGTGGATGCCCATCGGGTCCAGGTTCTCGATCGGGCAGACGATGACCACGTTGTCTTTCAGATCCCGCATGACCTCGAGCTCAAACTCCTTCCAGCCGATGACGGACCGCTCGACCAAAATTTCTCCCACGGGACTCATGGCTAGGCCCCAGTCCACGTAGCGCTCGAACTCCTCCCGGTTATAGGCGATGTTGCCCCCCGTTCCGCCCAGGGTGAACGAGGGCCGCACGATGGCCGGGAACCCGACCAGCTCGACGACGCGAGCTGCCTCTTCCCTCGTTCTGGCCGTACCGCTTTCCGGCGTCTTGAGCCCGATCTTCTGCATTGCCTGCTTGAACAGGTCCCGATCTTCCGCCTTGTGGATCGCGTCGGCCGAGGCCCCGATCAACTGGACGCCGTATTTTGCAAGGGTTCCGCGCTTGGCCAACCCCACGGTCACATTGAGCGCGGTCTGCCCCCCCATGGTCGGCAGCAGGGCATCGGGCCGTTCCCGTTCGATCACCTGCTCCACGACTTCCACCGTGATAGGCTCTACATAGGTCCGATCCGCCAGGTCTGGGTCGGTCATGATGGTGGCCGGATTGCTGTTGATCAGGATGACCCGGTACCCTTCTTCCTTGAGGGCCTTGCACGCCTGCGTACCCGAATAATCGAACTCGCAGGCCTGACCGATGACGATCGGGCCGGAACCGATCAGGAGGATGCTCGTGAGGTCGTTACGCTTTGGCATAAAAATCAGTTTTTAGTGATCAGTGTTCAGTTATCAGTTCCGGACGAGAATCTTTTCTGGAACTGTGAACTGAGAACTGACAACTGATGACTCCTCACCCTGTTTGCGGCATGGGGCCGATCTCTGGGCGGTACGGGGGCCGCGGAGGCGGCGGCGGCGCAACCGGAATGTCGCTCGGCCTATAGAACCGCATGGCGTCCGGGATCCAGGCTTCGATCTGATTGATACGAGTGACGTCCGACGGGTGGGTGGAAAGAAATTCCGGCACGACCGCCTGCGATCGGAAGCAGAGCTTGCCGATGAATTGCCTGGGACAGCCGCTCATCCGTTCCCAGAAGGGGACCGCTTCGCGTGGGTCGTAGCCTGCCTGGGCCATCAACTGCAGCCCGATGTAATCCGCCTCGGACTCCTGTTTACGGTTGAAGGGCAGGGACACACCGACCCCGTAGGCGCTCTGCACCCCCTGCATCACACTTGGGTCGATGGCCCCCGTCGCCGCGCCGGCCATGGCGCCGATCTGCGCGATCTGCTCCAGGATGCCCCGGCTGTATCGCTCCGCCCCATGACGCTGCAAGGCGTGTGCGACCTCATGCCCCATGACCGTGGCCAGGCCTGCCTCGTTCTGCGTGTATTTCAGCAGGCCCGTAAAGACCGCGACTTTTCCGCCCGGCAGGGCAAAGGCGTTGATGGTCCGATCATCCTGGATCACGGCAAACTCCCAATGGTACTCCGGCTTCCTGGCTGCATCGGCGATGCGGCGTCCGACCCGATGGACCATCTCGTTGATCTCCGGGTTGCCGCTCAGGGGAGAACCGCGCAGCACCTGTCGAAAGGCGCTCACGCCCATTGCGATTTCTTTTTCTTCAGAGATGAAAATGAGCTGGTCTCGAGCAGTCCCCGGGGCCTTGACGCAGCCCATGAAAGAACCGAGCAGCCCGCCGCCGGCCAACAAGCCGAGCGCGCCCCGCGCTCCTAGATAGAGGATGGCGCGGCGCCCAACCGGCAGCACCGAGAAACGATCCCAGAGATCATCTGATGATTTAGTGATTTGGTGATTTGGTGATTGGTTCATTTGCGCAATCGAAAATCCAACAATCGGCAAATCTCGAAATTCTTCCGTCATGGCATCCAGAGATACATGAACTGGGGCGTGCCCCCACGTACCAGGGACGTCAGAGTCATCAGGTCGAGGCTGGGCAGGCCGTTCCATCCCCCACCTCCGCTCAGGAGCCGGGCATAAATGTTCGGACGGTAGTCCCCTGGGCGCCGATACACGACCACGCGGGCCTCCGCCAGGCCGGCCTCCTTCTTCGCCAACTCGATGGCGTCGTCCAGGTACCCCACCGCATCCACCAGGCCGGCGGCCTTGGCTTGCGCACCCGCGTAAATCCGACCATCCGCCAGCGTGCGGATTTGCTCGGCCGTGAGGTTGGGCCGGCCTTCGCGCACGACGGTAAGAAACCGCTCATAGAAGGAGTCAATCACCCCTTGAAAGATGGCTCGCTCCTCGTCGGTCATGGCCCGGAAGGGCGAGCCCATGTCCTTTTTCGGACCTGAGGTCACGGCCGTCGCCTCCAGCCCCACCTTCTCTAAAAGCCCGCGGGCATTCATGGTCAACATGATCACGCCGAGGCTGCCGGTGACGGAAGAAGGATGCACCAGAATCTTATCCGCCGCGACTGCGACGTAATACCCGCCGGATGCGCCGACGTCCATGATCGACGCCACTACGGGAACTTTCCGCTTGCCCTTGAACGCCCGGACCTCGTGGTAGAGGATATCGGAGGCGGTCACCGTGCCGCCCGGGCTGTTGATGCGCAGCACGACCGCCCCGACTCGCTCGTCCTCGGCGGCGCGGGTCAATTCCTCTTTGATCTGGGCCACAAGGTTCGGTTGCGGCACCAACCCTCCGCCCTCCTGCGCGCTGAGCAGCCCAGACAGCTCGATCAGCAGGACCTTCCCAGGACCGGTCCCGCTAAGCTGCTCTTCCTTCAAAGGCCCGGGGCCGGGGAGGAGGTTGATGGTGATGCAGCCTGACAGAGCTGCGGCAAGCCCCATGACTGGAATCAACCGAGCGATCGACCGGCTTTTAGGCATGATGTTGCTCCATCATCTGAACGAATTGACGGAAGAGATAGGCCGAGTCATGCGGGCCAGGCGAGGCTTCCGGATGATACTGGACCGAGAGGACCGGCTGATCCAGGAGGGTCATGCCCTCGATCGATCCATCGTTCAGGCTGCAATGGCTGACCGCCACCGGCCCGAACGGCGTACGGACGGTCTTTCCGGCTTCAGCCCCCTGCCCTGGGTTGGTCACGGACACGTCCAGCTCCCGCACCGCAAAATTGTGATTCTGTGACGTAATCTCCACCCTTCTGGTTCGCAGATCCATGACCGGATGGTTGGCCGCGTGGTGGCCGAATTTCAACTTGTAGGTCTTCAGCCCCAGGGCCAGCCCTAGGATCTGATGGCCCAGGCAGATGCACAAGAGAGGCCGCCACCCGATCAACTTCTTGGCCGTCTCGATCGCGTAAGGGACCCCTTCCGGATCGCCGGGGCCGTTTGAAAACAGGATGCCGTCGGGATTCATGGCCTTGACCGTTTCGGCAGTGGTCGCGGCCGGGACCACGGTGACGGCACAGCCGACATCGACGAGACGACGGAGGATGTTCTGCTTGATCCCGAAGTCATAGGCGACGACGCGGAAAGGCTTTGGAGCGCTCCGATGTTCGCCGTTGGTCGCCGGCGCCCACTCTCCTGATCCTTGCTTCCATTCATAGGGTTTGCGGCAGGTGACCTCGGCGACCAGATCCCGCCCCAGGATGCTGGGTGCGGTGCGGGCCTTCTCGACGGCGCGCCGGCGGTCCAGATCCAGGTGCGAGATCAGGGCCTGTTGGGACCCCTGGTCCCGCAGATGCCTGGTCAGCGCTCTCGTGTCCAGCCCTTCGATGCCCACCACGCGGGATTGTTTCAAGTACTCATCCAGCGTCTGCTCGGCCCGCCAGTTGCTGGGCCGCCGGCTCGCTTCCTTAACGATGAAGCCCTCGGCCCAGACGCGCCGCGATTCGACATCCTCCCGGCAGATGCCGTAGTTTCCGATGTGGGGGCATGTCATGGTGACGATCTGGCCCTTGTAGGACGGGTCGGTCAGGATTTCCTGGTAGCCGGTCATCGCCGTGTTGAACACGACCTCGCCGACCGTCTCCCCTTCATGCCCCAAGGCGCGGCCTTCGAAGACCGTCCCGTCCGCCAATGCGAGAATTGCTTTTTTCATCAGTGCACCAGCCACCCACGGACTTTGACTGCAACGAGCGCGATGCCCAAGCCAAGGTTCACGAGGTACAGGCCTCGCACCAGGGTATGGGTTCGGAAAAACGCGTCATAGGCAGCCTTCTTGGCTTCCTCCCCCTGAGCGGCGAAGGCCTCTTCCTGCAGCGTCACCGACCAGGGGCCCAACCACAGAATGATGGACGTTGCCACCAGGATCATCAGGCAGAGGAGGACCAGTTCCGGCCTTCCCATCCTGTTGCCTCCGGACCAGGTATGCACGTTCCAGGTCCGCCATCCGGAGGCGGCGACGAGGATCACGATGGCTGCGATGGTGATCCTATTATATCCGTCGAAGACCCTTGTCAGGAACCGTCCGCCCGGCTCCATGCCGAACGCATTGAACACAGCCGGTATCACCGCGCCAACGATCACCAACAGCCCGCCGGTCCAAGCAGCCAGGGCCACCAGCTCCAAGGTATGCAACGCCGTCAACCAATTCGCCGAATCGTACTTTCTCACACTTCGTACACGACCCTGCCTGCCACGATCGTGGCCGTCACCCGCCCCTTCACTTTCCAGCCGGCAAAGGGAGTGTTTTTGCTCTTGGACCGGAAACGCGCCGGGTCCACCTCCCAGGAGGCTTGGGCGTCCACCACCACTAGGTCAGCATCCGCGCCGGGAGCGAGGCTGCCCTTGGGCAAGCTGAAGGCTTTTGCCGGTTCAGAAGTCAGCTTGGCCACCGCCGCTTCCAGCGAGAGCACGCCCTCTTCGACCAAGGCCAGCGTGAGCGGCAAGGCGGTTTCCAGCCCTACAATCCCGTTCGGCGCCTGGGCGAACTCCAATTGTTTCTCCTGAGCCGCATGGGGTGCGTGGTCCGTGGCGATGACGTCGATGGTCCCGTCGCGCAGGCCGTCCTTGATGGCCTGCACGTCCTGCCAGGTCCGCAGCGGCGGGTTCATTTTGGCCAGCGTGTTGAAACCGCGCACTGATTCCTCGGTCAGCGAGAAGTGATGCGGGCAGGCCTCGGCCGTGACCCGAACCCCCCTGGCCTTGGCTTCCCGTACCATGCGCACCGATCCGGCTGTGCTGACGTGCGCCAGGTGCAACCTGGCTCCGGTCAGCTCGGCGAGCGAGAGGTTGCGCGCCACCATCACGTCTTCCGCAGCGGACGGGATCCCCTGCAGGCCGAGTTGGGTGGAGACCAATCCCTCGTTCATGCACCCTCCTTCGGAGAGGTGGAGGTCCTCGCAGTGGTCGATCACCGGCAGATCGAAGGCTAGGGCATATTCCATGGCCCGCCGCATCACCAGGCTGTTCATGACCGGTTGCCCGTCATCCGAGATGGCGACGCAGCCGGCCCGGCGCAGGTCGCCTATTTCGGCCAGCTCCTTGCCCTCGGACCCCTTGGTGATGGCCCCGACCGGGAACACGTGGGCATTGCCGGCTGCACGGGCCTGGTCGAGGATGAACTCGGTGACGGACTGATTATCGTTGACCGGATTCGTATTCGGCATGCAGCAGACCGAGGTAAACCCGCCGGCCGCGGCCGAGGCGGTGCCGGTTTGGATGGTTTCCTTATATTCGAATCCTGGCTCGCGCAGATGCACGTGCAGGTCGATAAAACCCGGCAGGACCAGTTTGCCGGTTGCGTCAATCACGGTCGCGGAGGACGCGCCGCCGCGGGCATAGGCAACCAAGTTCTTTCCGACCGCCGCGATCTTGCCGTTCTCGATCAGCACGTCGGCCCGGTCGTTCAGGCGCCCCGGATCGATGACGTGGCCGCCTTGAATAAGAATGGTCATGCAAGAACCTCAGTCAAAAAGTCTATAAAGTCGGAAAGTCGAAAGTCGCGAAGGAAGGATTGCATCGAGACTTGATAGACTTTCGGACTTTCTGACTTTACGACTCATTGATTTGCTCCTGAGAGGAGATAGAGAATGCCCATCCGCACCGCCACGCCGTTTGAAACCTGATCGAGGATCACCGACGAAAAACTGTCGGCCACGTCCGGGGCGATTTCCACCCCGCGATTGATCGGACCCGGGTGCATAACGAGCGCCCCCGGCGCCGCCAGCCTCAGTCGTTCGGCGGTCAAGCCGTAGAGGTTCGAATACTCCCGAATGGTCGGGAAGAGGGCGCGTCCCTGTCGTTCCAACTGCAGGCGAAGCATCATGATCACGTCCACTCCCTGGAGGGCCTTGTCCAGGTTGTAATGGACCTGCGCGCCCAGCTTCTCCAGGGAGGCCGGCATCATGGTCGGTGGTCCCACGGCCAGGACCTCCGCGCCCAGCTTCGTGAGGGCGTAGATATTCGAGCGGGCGACCCGGCTGTGGGCGATGTCCCCCACGATCGCCACGCGGAGCCCTTTGAAGGCCAGCCCCTTCTCGCGAATGGTGAAGAGGTCCAGCAAGGCCTGGGTAGGGTGTTCGTGCCACCCGTCCCCGGCGTTGATCACAGAGGACTTGACGCCTCGGGCCAGGGTCTCCGCCGCCCCCGCCGCCTGATGGCGGAGCACGATGATGTCGGCCTGCATGGCTTCGATATTGCGCGCCGTATCCAGAAGCGTCTCTCCCTTGACCACGCTGCTGGAGGAGGGGGAAAAGTTGATCACGTCGGCGCTGAGACGTTTGGCGGCCAACTCGAAGGAGGTGCGGGTTCTGGTGCTGGGTTCGAAGAAGAAGTTGACGACCGTTTTGCCCCGGAGCGCCGGCACCTTCTTGATCTCGCGGCCGGTGACTTCTTTGAAGGAGTCGGCGGTCTCCAGGATGAACATGATCTCATCGGAAGACAGGGGGGCGATGCTGATCAGGTCTTTCCTTTTGAGGCTCATGGGGCGCCTCCGTTCGACAGGATGCTGAAAAAGACCCCCAACTTTGTTCTCGGCCGCTCGTACCCCTCAACGTACTTCCCCAGTACGCCTCGGGGTCTTCGCGACCTGCGGCCTCGTTGGCTGACCTTTTTGAGCATCCTGCAGGTCAAGACAATCAAGCTCCGTTCAGGATGACAACCCGGTCTTCTTCGCCTTCTTCTTCAAGGAACACTTGGACGTTCTCGTCCCTGGACGTGGGAATGTTCTTGCCGATGTACGTGGCCTTGATCGGGAGCTGCCGGTGCCCCCGGTCCACCAGCACCGCCAGTTGGATTTCGGCAGGCCGCCCGAGGTCGATCAGCCCGTCCATGGCGGCACGGATCGTCCGTCCCGTGAACAAGACGTCGTCCACCAAAACGACCTTCAGGTCCGAGATGTTGAAAGGGATGTTGGTTTTTTTCAGTACCGGTTGGTCTTTCTTCAGCGCCAGGTCGTCCCGGTAGAGCGTGATATCCAACTCTCCGATCGGCACCTGCCCCTGTTCGATCTCCTGAATCCGTTTGGCAAACCGGTGGGCCAGGTGCACACCGCCGGTGCGGATGCCGACCAAGGCCAGGTCTGTGATCCCCTTGTTCCGTTCGAGGATTTCATGGGCGATGCGGGTCAAGGCCCGGGCCACTTCATGGGCGTCCATGATCAGCTTTTCTTGTTTCTTGTCTTGGGCGATCATGAGTTCAGCGCGTCCCAAAGTCATAAAGTCGTCAAGTCGTAAAGTCTGAGAGTCGTGGACCTGATGACTTTCAGACTTTTCGACTTTTGGACTGGTTTTGGGCAGAAAAAAACCTTCTCCCCGGGACTGGGCGAGAAGGCTACGTTTTTCAGGACGGTCCACCAACCGTCGAGGGACATCTGTCGGCTCCTTGCTCACCTCACTGGATGAGCGTTAAAGGTAGTCACATCTTACCGGGTCTAGGCTATCGTGTCAAGGCAGACGATCAATGAGGCGACCGCCACCCTGGCGTAATATGTCTGGACTGGCCAGCAACTGCGGCGTCTGTTCGTTGTTGTATTGTTTGCGGGCCACCTTCTGGACCTGCGGTTTCACATACTCAA
>VGXG01000029.1 GCA_016873395.1 Nitrospira sp.
ACAAGTTTTGGACCCTTGCGACTTGGTCACTTGCGCACCTGCTACTTGCCCCTTGCTACTTGTGTCTTGTCACTTGCCACTTAAGACTTGCAACTTGTTACCGGCGACGAGTCACGAATGACGCTTCACGCATAACGGTTCCTCCATGCCCGCCGCTTCACCATCCACAACCTACTGGGACCAACTGCTCCGGCCGGTGGCCGAAGCCCTGCGTCGCGGCAACGGCAAGTCCTGCTTGACCGGTCTGCACGGCTCGACGACCGCTTTCGCGCTCGCGCTGCTCGCGCGGGAGGAGCCCAACAAGCCGCGCCTGGTCGTGACCGCCTCCGATGAGGAAGCCGAGCGGCTGCACGATGATCTCCGGTTTTTTGACACCCTGGTCGGTCTTCCGACGGAGCCCCTGACCCTCTTCCCGGAATGGGAGATCCTGCCTTACGAGGGGACGCCGCCGCACGTGGAGCTGATCGCGCAGCGGATGCGGACCCTCCATCGTTTGACCGAAGGGGCCCCGACGACTCTCGTGACCTCCCTGCCGGCGCTGATCCAGCGCATCCTGCCGCGTGCCGCGTTCTCACACGCCTGTCTCCAGCTCAAACCGGGCGGGACAGTCGAACGGGAGGCGCTGGCTTCGCGCCTGCTTCGGCTCGGCTACCGGCGCGTGTCGGTCGTGGAGATCCCCGGAGAGTTCAGCATCCGGGGCGGCATCGTGGACATCTATTCGACCGCCTACGCCGATCCGCTCCGCGCGGAGTTTCTGGGCGACACGGTGGAATCGTTGCGGCTCTTCGACCAGGCCACGCAGAAATCCACGGCGAAGCTGGGACAAGCCTGGCTGCTGCCGGCCCGTGAATTGATTTATCCGGAGGATGGGCCGGAAGCCTTGCAAGCCCTGCCGCCCGACGCGGAATGGTACGGGCCTGTTGTCTATCCACGCATGGACCTGCTGCTGGACTATTTCCCTGAGCAGCCGGTGGTCGTGCTGGACCAACCGCAGGCCTTGATCAAGAAGGCGCAGGAATTCCGGAAAGAAGTCGCAGAGGCCTACGAGCGGCATGGGCGACAGGGCGAGACCCACCCCTACCCGCCACCAGACCGGCTCTATCATTCCTGGGAAGAAATTCTCGACCGGATCAAGGCCTCCCCCACCCTCGCGGCGGAGCCCCTGGCCCCGCTCGACGGGACGTGGGAGCCGACCATCCCGTTCCCCGCCCAGTCGCCGAACAGCGTCGGCCTGGCCCAGCGCGGCACCCCTTTCACTGAGACCCTGGCTCTGCTGGACCGTCTGCGGGCTTCGGGTCCCGTGCTGATCGTCGCGCGCAGCCGTGGGCAGGTGGACCGGCTGCTGGCGCTCTTCGCCGAGCACGACCTGCCGGCGGTTCCGTGGAAGCTCCAGGACTGGGCGGCGGCGCAGGGGTCTGCGCACAAGGCGCCCTTCTACCTGCTCCAGGGGAACCTCTCGGCCGGGTTCGTGTCCGCCGACGGACGGCTCGCCGTCATCACCGAAGAGGAGCTGTTCGCCAAGGGGATGCGCCACCGGCCTCCCCCGAAGAGCAAGGCCGCGACGTTCCTCTCCTCGCTTGAAGACCTGAAGGCGGGCGATTATGTCGTGCATGTCCAGCACGGGATCGGGCGCTATCAGGGCTTGAAGCGCCTGTCGGTCCAGGGCTTCGAGAGCGACTATTTGATCCTCGAGTTCGTCGGCGGCGACAAGCTCTACGTGCCGCTCGACCGGCTGAATCAGGTGCAACGGTACAGCGGGGCGGAAGGCCATATCCCCCGAATGGACCGGCTGGGCGGCACCAGTTGGGCGCGCACCACGGCCCGCGTCAAGAAAGACATCGAAGAAATGGCCGCTGAATTGGTGGCGCTCTACGCGAACCGGGAGGTCGTGCATCGGAACGAATATGACGAGGACAGTACCCTGACCCATGAGTTCGAGGCGGCCTTTGAATACGAGGAGACGTCGGACCAGTTGCGGGCGATCGAGGACATCAAACGTGACATGGAATCACACAAGCCCATGGATCGCCTGGTCTGCGGCGACGTGGGGTACGGCAAGACCGAGGTGGCCATGCGCGCCGCGTTCAAGGCGGTGGAAAACAACCGCCAGGTGGCCGTGCTGGTGCCGACGACCCTGCTGGCCCAGCAGCATTACGACAACTTCGCCCAGCGCTTCGCCCCGTTCCCGGCCCGCGTGGCCATGCTCTCGCGGTTCCAGACCTCCAGGGAAACGAAAGCCGTGCTGAAAGACCTGGCGGCCGGCACGGTGGACGTCGTGATCGGGACGCACCGGCTCCTGCAGAAGGACGTCCGGTTCGGGGACCTCGGATTGGTCATCATCGACGAGGAACAGTGGTTCGGCGTCCGCCACAAGGAGCGGCTCAAGCAACTCCGCACCCAGGTGGATGTCCTGACCTTGACCGCCACGCCCATCCCACGGACCCTCCAGATGGCCATGTCCGGGGTGCGCGACCTCTCGGTGATCGAGACCCCGCCGACCGGCCGGCTGGCTATCCGCAGCCAGGTTCTGCGTTTCAACGAGACGGCCGTCCGCGAAGCGATCATCCGCGAGCTGGGCCGGGGCGGCCAGACTTTTTTCGTCCATAACCGGGTCCAGACGATGGAGCGGACGGCCACCTGGCTGCAGCAGTTGGTGCCGGAGGCGCGCGTCGTCATGGCCCACGGGCAGATGGACGAGCGGCTCCTGGAAGCGATGATGCTGAAGTTTCTCCGCCGGGAGGCGGACGTGCTGGTGGCCTCGGCCATCATCCAGTCCGGGCTGGACGTGCCCAGCGCGAACACGATCCTGGTCAACCGCGCCGACACCTTCGGGCTCGCCCAGCTCTATCAGCTCCGTGGCCGGGTCGGGCGGGCTGGCCACCAGGCTTATGCCTATTTCTTCGTGCCCGACGAGGGGACTCTGAGCAGCGACGCGCAGAAGCGGCTGGTCGCGATCCAGGAGTTCACCGAGCTGGGCTCCGGGTTCCGGATCGCCGCCGCCGATTTGGAAATCCGCGGCGCGGGAAATCTATTGGGCAAGCAGCAGTCCGGCCACATCGCCGCCGTGGGATTGGATCTCTATCTTCAGATGGTCGAGCAGGCGGTGCAGTCCCTCAAGGGCACGGTGGTCGAAGAGGAACCGGACCCGACGCTGCACCTGAACGTCTCCGCCTTCATCCCGGAGGACTATGTGGGGGATACCCACCAACGGCTCTCCCTCTACAAGCGGCTCTCCTCCGCGCGGCAGGTGGGCGACCTGGCCCTCCTGCACGGGGAGATCCACGATCGGTACGGGCCCCTGCCGGAGCCGGTCGAGCGTCTGTTTGAAGTCATGCAGATCCGGCTGCTGGCCAAAGCGCTGCGGCTGGCCTCGGTCGAGGTGAAGCCCGGGACCGTCATCATCTCCTGTGATCCCAAGACCCAGGCACCGGAGGCCGGCATCCGCCAATTGATGGACCGCTACCAGCGCCGACTGCGGTTGCTCTCGCCCCTCTCCTTCGAGCTTCAGATGCCCCCGGGCGACTGGCTCGCCCTCTTTCCTGAACTCACTGCAGCCTTGAAAACCCTGACCGTCTGTGGTACCACATGACCCGTACCGAGCGGGGATTCTCCTGTGCTGGAGCGCATACTGTGGCTTCATTGAACCGACAGTCGTTCGCCTTCGGGAAACTCGGACGGGCGCGACGCGTCCTCGCCGGGCTGCTGCTCGCCGTGAGCGCCGGCTGCAGTCCGGTGTCCGACGAATCGCCCGTCCTGGTCATCGTGAATGGACGACCCCTCACGCAGAGCGAGTTCGACTTCCGCTGGTCGGAGCTGTCGGCGGCCGCCCAGGCGCGCTATCGGACCGAAGGGGGGAAGCGGAAATTTCTGGACGACCTGATCACGCGCGAGCTCTTGCTCCAGGAGGCCCGCAAGCTGGGCCTGGACCAAAGCCCCGGCATCCGAGAGCGCCTCGAGCGGTACAAGGAGCAGCTCGCGCTGGATGAGCTGATGCAGGCGACCGTGCGGACGCCGGTGGACATCTCGAAGGAAGAACAGGAGTCGTATTTCACGGCCCATTCCGCGAAGCTGTTGTCGGCCGAGCAGGTCCATGCCGCCCAGATCCTGGTGCCGACCCTCGCCCAGGCCAAGGATCTGAAACGGCAACTCGACGAGGGCGCCGATTTCGCCAAGCTCGCGCAGCGCTTTTCCATCGACCAAGCCACCAGGCAGCGGGGCGGAGACCTGGGCCCCTATCGCCGAGGGGCGGCCGGACCGGAGGTGGAAGCCGCACTCTTGACCCTCAAGCCGGGCATGGTGAGCGAGCCGATCGAGACCCAAGCGGGAGTGCATCTGGTCAAGCTGATCAGCCGAGACCCGGGCAACGTCTCCAACCCCTACGCAGCCAGGGAGCGCCTCCGGCAGGAGTTGCATGCCGAGAAACAGCGGAAGCGCTTTGAAGAGTTTCTGTCCAAGCTGAGAGCGACGGCGACCATTCGGATGGCGGACGCGTCCAAGCTGGTGACGGAGGACGCAGGCCCGCCGCCTGTCGCTTCGACTCCATAACGAGCATTAACGAGCATGTTGGCATCGTCCTGTCCGACCCCCATCACGCAACCGCCGGCGAAGCGCCGCTGGCTCTGGACGCTCGGCGTCGCGCTGATCGCGTCAACCTTCCCGACCTTATCAGCCGACGCAGCCACCATTCGCGACCGCATCGTCGCGGTGATCAATACCGAGCTGATCACCCTTTCCGAGCTCAAGTCCTTCACCGAGGGGGAAGAAAAGCGCCTTCGCGAGCAGTATCGGGGAGCCGATCTGGAGCGCCGCCTGCATCAGCTCGAGTACTCAGCCCTCACCAGGATGATCGAGCACAAGCTGCAAATTCAACTGGCCCAGAAGAAGGGCATGGACGTCACAGACGAAGAAATCGCCAACGCCGTCAAGGAGATGAAGCGTCAAGGCGAAACGGTGGACGATTCCAAACCCGAAACCAAAAAGGCGATCAAGGAGCAGTTGACGCTGATGAAAGTGGTCGATCGCGAGGTCCGGAGCAGCCTGATGATCTCCGAAATCGAGATGCAGCGGTACTACATGCAGCATCAGAGCCGCTTCATGCTGCCCGAGGAGTACCGGATCAGCCAAATTCTGATCATTCCTCGATCCAGCGAGGACCGGGAACAGGCCCGCACCAAGGCCGCAGCCGTCCATGCTGAACTGAAGAGAGGCGCCGATTTCGCCGACCTGGCCCTCCGCCGATCCGACGGCCCGGAGGCCACCAAGGGCGGCGCGCTCGGCTTCGTCCGCCGCGGCGAGCTGCTCCCGCCGATCGAGCGCGCTCTCGAGACGCTCGAGCAAGGTCAACTGACCGAGCCGATCGAAACCCCGCTGGGCATGCACATCATCCGCCTGGAAGAGAAGACCACCCCGCAGTTCCGGCCATTTGCCGAGGTCAAGAACGAGATTCAGGGCTTGGTGTACCGGCAAAAAAGCGAGGATGTCTACCAGGTCTGGCTGCGGGAGCTCAAAAATAAAGCGTACATCGACGTGAAGTTCTAGGAAGAGCGTCATCTGTCATCGGTCATTCGTCATTCGTAAAAGCCGCAGGACTCTTACGATTGACCATTGACGAGTGACGAATGACGAGCATGTCCCTGATCACCTGCCACAATTCATTCCGTCCTTCCTGAGAGACAGAGGAGCAGGGCACGAGGGGGATGTCTTCCTCCAGGTCGAGCCTCCCTCGGATCATCTCCAGGTGCCCCCGCCGGTCGGTGCGCGACAGCTTATCCACCTTGGTCGCTACGACGACCGGCCGCTGGCCCAGCCCAAGGAGCCAATCGAGCGTGCCGGCGTCCGGCGTGTCGATCCTGCGGGGATCCACCAGGAGCAGGACCCCCCGGAGGGTGGGGCGTGACTTGACATACTGTTCGATCATCGGCCCCCAGTGAGCCCGGACGGACTTGGCCACCTTGGCATAGCCGTAGCCGGGAAGGTCCACCAGATAGAACTGTTTCACGAGGGGGTCAGCGGTCGTGACCCGGAAGAAGTTCAGGATGCGGGTCTTGCCTGGTGTGCGACTCACCTTGGCCAAGCCCTTGCGCCCGAGCAGGAAATTGATCAGCGAGGATTTGCCCACGTTGGACCGACCCACGAACGCGATTTCGGGCAGACGGTCCCGGGGAAACTGCTCGGGGCTGTCGCAACTCTTGACGAATTCAGCCGAGATGACTTTCATCGCTGCTCCAAGTTTGTCACGGGCCTGATTGCTGTATCATCGTCTCATGTCGAAGTCAAAGACCAGCGGCGGATTGCTTCGAGCAGTCGGCCGGCTCACCCTGTCACTGGGCCTGATCGTCGTGGCAGGCCTGGCCCTCTACTGGTGGGCCGTCTTTCCCGATGTCTCCGGTCTTGCCACGACCAACCCCTCCTCCACCGCCCTGATGGAAGCCAGGATGACGGAGGCTCAGGAACGAGGGCGTTCATTGAAGCCGGCTTGGACATGGGTCCCGCTCTCCCACATCTCGCCGCACCTCCAGCGGGCGGTCATCGTCGCCGAGGACGCCTCCTTCTATGACCATGAGGGATTCGATTGGACCGGCATCAGGGAGGCGGCTCTGCGAAACCTGAAGGTGGGAGCACTCAGGCGGGGCGGGAGCACGATCACGCAGCAACTGGCCAAGAACCTCTACCTCTCCTCCGACAAGACCCTGCTCCGGAAGGCCCACGAGGCGCTGATCACCAGATCGCTCGAGCAACGGCTCGGCAAGCAGCGCATTCTGGAGCTCTACCTGAACGTGGTGGAATGGGGACGCGGGGTCTATGGCGCGGAGGCCGCAGCGCAGCACCATTTCGGCAAGTCCGCCCTGGAGTTGACCAAAGAAGAGGCGGCGCTGCTGGCCGCCATGCTGCCGTCGCCCAGGAGCTACGACCCGCTACGGATCACGCGGTACCTGTCGGTCCGCCAGCAGCAGATCCTGAGGTGGATGGCCAAGAGCGACGCGGCCAAGCCCGTGAACGGGAAATCCCGTCATTAAGGAGGCGTCCAGATTGCAGCTTTTCCTCAAGTGGGCTACGATGCCGCCGGATTCACCAAATCGCTGCCAAATGTTTTGAGGTCACAATATGTGACCTCATCACACGTGATTTAAGGTGCCATTTTGGCGCCTCAAAGTCTAAGGTCACATTTTGCGACCATAAACGAGGGCTGATTGAAGATGGAGTCCTTGGTATCTTCGGAGCGAATCGAAAAAAGCATCCTTCTGCTCCGCGGGCACAAGGTCATGTTGGACAGTGACCTTGCAAAACTCTACGGAGTCCAGACAAGAGTTCTGAACCAAGCGGTCAGACGGAATCAAAGTCGCTTTCCTGCGGACTTCATGTTCCGGCTTAACCAAAACGAGGCTATAGCTTTAAGGTCACAATTTGTGATCTTAAAAAGTGGACGTGGACAGCACCGGAAATATCTCCCCTATGCGTTCACAGAACAGGGCGTAGCTATGTTGTCGAGCGTGCTGAACAGTGAGCGCGCAGTTCAGGTCAATATCGCTATCATGCGCGCCTTCGTCCGTTTGCGCGAAATGATCGCGTCCAACAAGGAGTTAGCGAGGCGTCTGGATGAACTGGAAAGAAAGTACGACAAGCAATTCAAGGTGATCTTCGACGCCATCCGGGAGCTCATGAAACCGGCGGCCCCACCACGTCGGCAGATCGGCTTCCAGCGGGACCAGCGGAGGTAGCCGAGGCTCGCGACAGAACCCCCCCTTGCCTAGCCCGATGGCTTCGCCACCCGATCCCCCACCCGCGCATCTTCTCGCTCACCGAAGATGGCGGACTCGTGCGTGTAATGCTTGAACTCCAGCAGATTGTGGAAGGGGTCTTCCAGAAAAAAGGTCGCGTGCTCCAGCTTCGTACCGGGGAACCGCAGGCGCGGCTGCTGGTAGAAGCGCAGGCCCTTGGCCTTGGCCCGGTCCACCAAGGTCTGCCAATCCGCCTTCGAGGTGAACACGAGGCCGAAGTGGCGGGGATAGATCCCCTTCTGCGACTCCGGCGGCTGATCCGTGAGCTGGGCGACGATCTGGTTGCCGTGCAGATCAAGGATGAGGGAGAAGGGCGCTTCACGTCCCAGCCCGCACCCCAGCCCGTCCACGTAAAAGCGCTTGGCTTCGTTGAGGTCTGTCACGGGAAAGGCAAGATGAAAGAGAACCTTGTTCATTGCCGACTTGGTGATCTGGTGATTTGGTGAATTGAAGACGATGATTCCGTACTTAGTCTGCAATCTTTCTCTAGCTCTCGTCAATCAACAAATCAGCAAATCAAGAAATCCTACTTGAACTTGTCCCGGACGACCGGCTTTCCTGTTCCATCCCAGTAGCCGGCCACTATGCGGGGGGTGTTGTGCGTGATCGCAAACCGGCCGTTCCTGGCCAACACCAGCGCGCCGGCCGCGCCGGCCACTCGCCGCGCCACCTTGGCAAGCACCAGCCGGGCTGCTGAGGCAGGACCGGCTCCCGCCGCCAAGCAGTCCGCGATTTCCTTGGCCACCGCGATGCGGATGATGCTCTCCCCTAAGCCGGTCATGGAGACGGCCCCGGCCTCGTTGTCCGCATAGATCCCACAGCCGATCAGTGGCGTGTCGCCCACGCGGCCCGGCAACATCAAGGCGATGCCGCCGGTCGAGGCGCCGGCCGCCACCGTGCCTTCTTGATCCAGCGCGACCGCTCCGACCGTCTCGCGCGCTTCTCCAGCTTCACCTGTCAGGGTTCGTCGGCCCTCCATCCGCTCGAACAGACGCAGGGTGTGGCGCTGCGCGACAGTCAGCCGGTCACGGTGCGGCAGGGCTTTGATAGCCGCGCGCCGTTGCGCGGGGGTCGGTTGCTTCTGACAGTCCAGCTTAAAGTGCCGGGCAAAGGCCGTGGCCTGTGCGCCCACCAGCAGGACATGCGCCGTCTTGTCCATCACGAGACGAGCCGCGGCGATGGGGTGCCGCACCTGCTCGATCCCCGCCACGGCCCCGGCCCGGAGCTCGCGGCCTTCCATCATGGAGGCATCCATCCGTCTCGTCCCATCAAGCTGGAGGCGAGCGCCGACTCCGGCATTGAAGAGGCCGGAGGCTTCCAGAACCTTGATGGTAGTTTCAATCGCGTCGAGAGCAGGAGAGCCATGATGGAGCAGCTTGTAGCCAGCGGCCAGCGCTTCTGCGAGGCAAGCCCGCTGCGTCCTGGTCATGGCTCTGACACCGGCGCCGCCGTGCGCCAGGATGAGGGGGTGCTTCGTCATAAAGTCCCAAAGTCGTAAAGTCTAAACGTCTTCAAGTCAAAGACCTCACATCCACGACTTTATGACTTTAGGACTTGATGGACTTTAAGACTGATTCCGACGTGGAGCACTTTAATTGAGGAGAAGATCTTTGGCCTTCCGGTAGGTCGGGTCCTGCATCCGGTCCAAATCGGTGCGGACGAAGCCCAATCCAGTCACGCACAGCTCGAAGTTCTCGGAGAGCTTGCGGAACAAGGGCGACTCATCGGTGGATTCCCGCTCGTGGAGTTGGGCCACGATCCCGTACGACCGTTTGCCAGTCTTCATATAATCCACGAGGAAGTCTTTATGATAGATCAGGCCCGCGGTCTTCAACCGCCGCAGATATTCCGGAAAGAGACCGGCCATGAAGAGGGTGAAGTCGCCGATGTGACGGTGGACGTCCGGCTCCCGGTCCAGCGACTGGGCTTCAAGCAGCACCTCCGACTCGAAGAGCAGGTCCGCGACCGTATCGACCCGGTCACCCTGCCGATTGCGGATGCGGTAGAGTTGATCGGTGCGGGTGAATTCGACAAGGAGGTTGGAGACGTAGCCGGTGACGTTCAGGTCAGGCCAGCCCAGCTTCTCGGTGAAGCTTTTCTCGGTCAACGCGCCGAACAGCCGGCGCAGCGGGTGATGCTCAGGTATCCGGCTCTCCATGATGCCCCCCGATACTTGAAGTATGCCAGCCCTCCACCTTCGAGGCAAGCGTTGCGGCAAACTGCACGCCGCCGAGGGTGGTCCCTTGCTTGTCCCCCTGTTGCCTCTATCGGCTCCCCCGCTGAAGACTTGAGACGGATGTTGAAAAAGGCCTCCAGCTTTGTTCTCGGTCGCTCCAACCCCTCAACGTACTTCTTCAGTACGCCTCAGGTCCTCGCTCCCTGCGGCCGCGCTGGACGGCCTTTTTGACCATCCTAACCAGCTCGCGAAACTGGTTCATGCTCGTTCTCGGCTGTCGAGGATGAACGTGACGGGCCCGTCATTGAGCAGTTCGACCTTCATGTGGGCGCCGAAGACGCCGGTTTCGACCCGGAGACCTCGGCTCTTGAGCCCGGCCGCCACCTGCTCGTAGAGGAGGCGGGCTGTTTCCGGAGGGGCTGCAAGGTCGAAACCTGGCCGGCGCCCCCTGCTCGTGTCGGCCAGGAGCGTGAACTGGGACACGAGCAAGAGAGCCCCGCCCACTTCGCCGATGGACAAGTTCATCTTCCCCTGCTGGTCACTGAAGATGCGCATCGTTGCCAGCTTCTCGACCATATATTCCGCGTCCGGCTCGCCATCGCCCTGAGCCACCCCTATGAGTACGAGCAGGCCAGCCCCGATGTGCCCAACAACTCGCCCATCTACTTCGACCGATGCGCGTGTGACGCGCTGAATCACGGCTTTCATAAATCCAAGAGCGTATGGCTTATGGCGAATGGCCAGAACAAGGAGCCTATGGCTGATGGCTTATGGCAAGAAAGCATGGGGTTATCAAAGAGGGTCTTTTCTTACCATCGGCTATAAGCTATACGCTCTTTGCTCTGCGCCATATGCTATACGCCATTAGCTCTTTAACTGAGAGAGCGTGCCTTCCAGCGCCAACAGGCGGCGCTTGGCCGGCAGGCCGCAGGAGAAGCCGCCGAGCGATCCGTCGGCCGCCACTACCCGATGGCAGGGGACCACAATGGGCACGGGGTTCGTCCCCAAGGCCAACCCCACGGCTCGTGCATAGTGTTTTCCCCCAACTTTCGCTGCCACCCACTGGTACGAACGCACCCGCCCATAGGGGATGCGCAGGGCCGCACGCCACACCTTTCGCTGGAAAGTCGAGCCTTGCGAGAGATCAACTTGAAAGTCCAGCCCGCGCCGGTTTCCCGCGAGAAAGTCCATCAACTGCCCACGCGCCTTCTCTAAAACCGGCATCAGGGATGCGGCGTCAGGGGTGAGCGGCCGGGGCAGCGCGCGCACGACGGCGTGCCGCGACCGATGCGGCAGCACGATCCGGCAGATTCCCGCGCCGGCACGACCGGCCGACGCAGCAATCCCCATCCAACCCCAGGGCGTCCGAAAGACAACGGCCGCCAGGCGCGAGGCGAGTGGTGAGCGGCGAGCGGTTGCGAGAAGTTTTTGTTTCATCGCGCTTGCCTCTAGCCCCTAGCCACTCGCCTCTCGCCCAATCTTGCGCCTGATCATTCCCCAGAGCACCTCCAGTTCCTCCGACCGCATCAACGCGTGCGCGCCGAAGTAGCCGGTGACGCTCAAGCCGACACCCACGAACAGCATGACCGTCTTGGCGGTCCAGTCACCCTGATGGGTCCAGACTGCCGCCGCCGCCACCCAGGTGGAGGCCAGGACGACCGGCACGACCGCCGCCAGGTCTCTGGCGGCTGATCGTCCGACGGATCTCCAGTCGATCCCGCCCAGCCTTCTGCTCAGCACCGCGACCAGGATCGCCCCGTTCAGCATGGAGGCCAGGGCCGTAGCCAGGGCCAGGCCTGCGTGCTGAAGCGATCCCATCAACAGGATCGACAGCAGGATATTCGCCCCCACCGCGGCGACGGCCGAGAGGGCCGGCGTCCTGGTGTCCTGCAGGGAGTAAAAGGCCGCCACGATGATCCGCACCGAGGCGAAGGCCCAGAGGCCCACCGCATAGCAGAGCACTGCGGTCGCGGTCGCTGCCGTGTCTGCCGCGGAAAAGGTGCCGTGCTCGAAGAACAGGTGCACGATCGGGCCCCGAAGCAGGATCAGACCCAGCATGGCTGGAAGGATGATGAACAGGGTCATTCTGAGCCCGAACCCCAGCGTAACGCGCAATTCATCCAGCGCGCCGCGCGCCGCCTGCGCCGACAGCGTCGGCAAGATGGCCGTCGCCAGCGCCACGCCGAAGATGCCCAGCGGAAATTGAATGAGCCGCATCCCGTAGAACAGGTAGGTGGGGGCGCCCGCAAAGAACGAGGCCAGGATCGTGCTGACCGTGATGTTGACCTGCGTCACCGACATGCCCAGCAGCGAAGGCACCAACAAGAGACCGATCCGCTTCACGCCGGGGTGCCTCGGCTCGAACCGCCAGCCGAAGAGCAGCCCTCGGCGACGGAGTCCCGGTACCTGCATGACGAACTGCGCCGCTCCCCCGAGCACGACACCGATGGCGACGCCGAGGATCGGCTCGGGTAACAGCGGCGAGAGCAGAAAGGCGGCGGCAATGATGCAGACGTTGAAGATCACCGGCGAAAAGGCCGGCGCCGCAAAGGCGCGGACCGAGTTCAGGACCCCCATGGCCAGCGCCGCCAGGCTGATGAAGAGCAGATAGGGGAACATGATCCGGGTCAACCACGTGGTCATGGCCAGCTTGGGCGGATCGTCGTGGAACCCCGGCGCGAGCAGCCAGACAATCGCGGGAGAGGCCAGGATGCCGACCAGGGTCACCGCCGTGAGGATCGTCAGCAAGGTCGTGAAGACCGCGCTGGCCAACTCCCAGGCTGCCTGCTTGGTGCGGGTGGTGTGGTATTCGGTAAAGACCGGCACGAAGGCCGAGGACATCGAGCCCTCAGCGAAGAGCTCTCGCAGCAGATTGGGAATCCGGTAGGCGACGAAAAAAGCATCCGCAGCCGGCGTGGCTCCGAACAGGCGGGCCAGAACCATGTCGCGGATGAAGCCGAGGATGCGGCTGGAAAAGGTGGCGGCGCCGATCAGGCCGGCGGCCTTCACGACCGTGTGATTTTCGTCCTGCGCGCGGGCAGGAGTTCCCGGCAGGCTGGCGGGCTCGGGCATCGCGGCGGATTCTAGCCTAACCGCGCCGCGCAGTCCACCACGGCACCGGGCGGCAGCGGCGAGACCGCGCCGATTCCGTCACGCGGCGTAAATGTACTGCACCAGCCGCTCCTGATCGCAGCTTCCGATCCCCGTGAACTGCATGCTCACGCAGGCCGGCCGATCCTCCGGCTGCTCCACCCGAACCACCTGGGCTCGAGCGGCCACGACCCCGTCCGGCAGCCCGATCCGGACCGACAGCGCATCCCCAACGTGCATCGGTCTGGCCGTTGCAAGCCGCAAACCGCCGCCGCAGAGGTTGAGTCCAGTGGGACTCATCTCGCCCGGCCGCTCGCGGTCCGACCAATAGGACAACGGCAGTACCGTATCGATGCGGACATGCTCGCGGAGATCCACGTCCGGCTGGATGGCGGACGTTGCACAATGCTGGCCCATAACGTCACCCCTCGGCAGTATGGCACCTACCCCAGGACATCGTATGCTTCATCGTCCGGTCGGCGGAAAAACTTGACCGCCGGAGAATTCCCCCGCGTAACCGGTCCGTTACGGTGCCGCGGGGAACGCGGGGTTGGAAGGGCTGGTCGCGGGCTCTCAGCGAGGGGGGCCGGGTAGGTCCACGTGCACGTCGATATGAGGATCGGACAAGGCGGGGGGCAGAGGCGGGAAGGGGTGGGCATCGATCACTGCCTGCAGGCCCGCTTCATCAACCCGGCGATCCCCTGAACTCCGTTCCACTTGGACCAATTGGGCCTCCCCGCTGGCGAAGAGCCGGAACTGCACGCGCGGGCTGCGTCGCGCCGAGGATTTGCCTTGTTGCCGGACCGCTTGCTTCCAGCTTCGACTGATGCGGTCGTTGACCGTTTTCCAGTAGGCGCGGCTCTGAACCATCGGGGGGGCCGGTAAGAGATCCTCCTCCCTGATGGCTTCTTCGGCGACCCCCTCGTGAGCCGGACGCACTGTGTCGAGAGGAAGCCTGCCCTCTTCCCTGGCCACAGACAGCTCCGCCGGAGCTGCCTTCTGCTCCGAGGGAGCCAGCAGCCCCACCGTGACGTACACCATGCGTCGCAACAAGTACTCCAGCCCCATGCCGCGCCGTCGGGCAACGGCGACGTCAATACGGATCGCTTTCCGCCTTGCGTCAAGGAACCCCGCTGCAAAGGGTTCGAAGAATACCCTTGCGCTGAAGACTTTCGGGCCGGCCTCGTACGTCATGGGAACGAGCCTGGTGGGGAAGGAGTCGGCTTCAACGATCACCACCCAATCATCCGTTTGCGCACCCTTCTGCGCAGCCGGCCTCCCGGTGAGTTGCACGGAGAGAGCTAGTCGGTTGCCGGGCAACAGGATTCCTTTGGCACTGTCATCGAGGATGTCGAACCGTACCGGCTGATCCGAGCCTGAAGAGAGGGAGGGCGCAGCCAGTGAGGGCTGGACGCCAAGCAGGCTCAGACAGAGACAGCCTCCAAGGAGGACCTTGCGCACATGCCGCAAGCCGCTGTGCCGGAACATGGAACACCCTCCTCAGACTTGTTGCCTGTGCGCCTCGCAGGCCGCCTGTGAAGACCGCGAATCGGCGCCACGTCTCTACCACATCGGGCGGAGCGTCTCAACCCGCCCGTGCCTGACCCTGCGAGGTTTCCCTTGATTAACCGGACCTCCCGGGGTATTTTTCTATGGAGCGCATCCGGACAGACCGTGCTCAATGGCGCCGGCGTTCCCCTTCATCTGAGTCGAGGTGCTGATATGAAGCCGTTGGTCGTCGTGGCCCTGCTGGTCTTATTGACAGGCTGTAGCGAGCGGACTGTTTCCTCATCGACGAAAGACCAAACCTTGATCGTGGCCCCACCTCCCGTGCAACAGCCGGTCGAACTCCCCGCGCCGCCGCCGACCGAAGAAGTCCGCGTCACGGAGCCTGCGCCGCCTCCGCCCCCCCCTCCTCCACCGACCGAGGTGGCCAAAGAATCGCCCCCGGCGGCCGCCCCTGCTCCTGTTTCACAGCTAGGCAACCTAGCCGACGTCTTTTTTGATTACGACCGTCATACGATCCGGGACGACGCCAAGGCCGCCCTGGAAGCCAATGCCCGCCTGCTCAAGGCTGAACAAGGCTGGAAGCTGGTTGTGGAGGGGCACTGTGATGAACGGGGGACCCTGGCATACAACCTGGTGTTGGGCGAGCGTCGTGCCAAGGCGGTCCAAGAGCATTTGGCCGATCTGGGCGTCCCCACCTCTCAGATCCAAGTGATCAGCTATGGGAAGGAGCGGCCTTTCTGCTCGGAACATAACCAGGATTGTTGGCAGAAAAATCGACGGGCGCACTTCGTGGTGCCATGACCCAAGCCCGGGCTCTGTTCCCTTCGCTTCCGTGACCGCGCCCCGCGTCAGCGTCCGATGAGGCTCTTGTGTCTCGTTCCCACCCAGGATTCCGCGCCGCCTCTCTTCCGCCGACCCTCGCGGCGAGTCTCTTGTGGCTGGCCGCTGCCTGCAGCGCTTCTCCTTCGCCGGTCCCGCCCACAACCGACGGACTTGAGCAACAAGTCCGGGCCTTGATCGAGCAGAACCGCGCGATTGACGCGCACCTCCAAAAACTGTCGCAAGACCTGCAGGCCCTGCAGACGACGGTCGCCTCCCTGGACGATCAGATCTGGGCCCGCCAATCGGTCATGGCGAAAAACCTTGCGGAAGTGCGGAACGACCTCCTTCCCACCCTCACCGGGCAGGTCGAGTCCCTCTCCCATACCCTCCAGGTTGTTATAGACCGCGACCAGAAGGAAAAAGCCGGGAACGAAACGTTCGCCACCTTTGTGCGGCAGGGCATGGCCGTGCAGTTGGAGCGGACGCACGCGCAACTGACCCAGTTGCAGGCGACCGTGGCCGCGCTCGCCGCCAAGCTCGACCAGACCCAGATCGACCAACAGCAAGCCTTTGCCGCGGAAACAGCCTGGATCGGCGCCCTCGCGGGCCAACTCGAACGGTATCGCCGGAGTCCCGGCGTCAAGCGCTCGGCTCCCCGCCCACCGGCTCCTTCGGCGCCTTGATCCGCCGCCGGCCTCTCTACGCGCTCACGTCACCCGCGCTTTCAGCCTCACATCGCAGCCTCACATCGCACTTGACAGACAACCAAGGAGAGCCTAGCCTGTCCGTCACTTGATGGCCTGATTGCTCACTCTGGGAGGGACTCCATGAAGATTCGGGTCCGAGGATCCATCGCGGGATCGATTACAGTGGCCGGCTTGCTGGTCTCCGGCTGCGTCAGCACCGCCACGCACCAAGAGACTCTGGACGAACTGGAGGGACTCCGAAGGCAGCAGGCGGCCACCGAAGGCCAGCTCGAAGCCAGCCGTCGCAAGGCGGCGGAACTCCAAAGCGTGCTGGGAGCGGAGCAAAAGGCCAAGCAGGAGCTTGAGGAGCAGATCAAGCGGCTCAAGGAAGCGCAAGAAGCCTCGGGCCGGGAGAGCGAACGACAAATGGCGCAAGTAGCCGCTGCCGCCCCGGCAGCCGAAGTGACCCCCATTCAGGGCGAGCCCAACCAGTTCAAGATCACGATCGTCGCCCACCTGCTGTTCGAGTCCGGCGACGATCAGGTCACGCCGGCCGGTCGCGAGATTCTCCGGCAAGTCAAGGACGCCTTGAAGCAGGTCGCCGACAAGCAGATCCACGTGGAAGGTCACACGGACAACAAGCCGATCAAGCCCTACCTGAGAAGCCGGTTCCCGACCAACTGGGAACTCTCGACGGCTAGGGCCACCAGTGTCGTGCGCCACCTGGTCGCGGAAGACGGACTGGACCCGGCGACGCTCTCGGCGGCAGGCTATGGGGACACTAGGCCGGTGGCAAGCAACAAGAACGAAGACGGACGCCGGCAGAACCGCCGGATCGACATCGTCCTCTATCCCAAGACCGTGGTTGAACCGGCGAGCGCGTCGAAGAAAGAGTGACCAAGGTCTGCAGGCAAGCACACGCTCCTGGCGACCGTATCATCATGAATGCCACGGCTGTCGCTTGCCTCTTGTGCCTCTGCGCGTCCACGATCCTCCTCACCGGCTGCGAAGCCATTCAGCAAGCCTCCAGGGAGGAGACCGCCGCTCGAATCGACGAGTCCATTGCCGCGTATCGCACCGCGGCAACGAAGGTCCGCCTGGGGGATTCCAAAGAGCAGGTACTGGAGCTTCTGCAGCCGACGCAATTCCCCCTCCAGAGCAACGAGATCAAACCGCCCGAGGCCTTTCCCACGCAGACGGCCGCTGGCGACCCCAGCCTCGTCGAGATTCACTTCTTTCGCTCCAGCCGCCATCCCGACGAGGCCGGCACCGACCGTCAGGGACTTCCACTCCCCGACAACTTCACCCCCTATATTTTCACCGACGGCGTTCTCACGGGGATCGGATGGACAGACGTCCTGTCGCTGAGGATGCGGAAACCGGACCACCCGCCGCGCCCCCAGGCCGATCTCTGTCAACAGATGGGCCCGCTGGCCGGCTGCTTTTAGCTGGTTTTCATCTTGCTTGCCGGCCCTCTCCTCTGTACCATAGGGCGCTCGCGAGCGCGGTTCCCTCGAAGTTATTCGGAACGGGTCGGTTTCGGTTAAGGACAGAGAGGGGTATGAGGAAAAATAACTCTCCGCTCACGGTAACGGAGAAGTTGTCGGTCCTCAGTGTTCGGTTCTCAGTTGCATGACTGAAGACTGATGACTGAAAACTGACGCCTCTCTAACAAGCTTGGCATGGAGGAATCATGGAGAGACGGACGGGATTCTTGGTCGCCATCTTGGCCTGCGCGATGGCCATGTCGTGGCAGGGTCCGGGCCAAGCGAGTGAGCGCGCATCGCTCAGCCCTGCCTCAAGCCCCTACAGCAAAGCCGGCGACATCTCAGGTACGCTGACATGCGTTGGATCGGACACACTGAACCATTTGATCACGGCGTGGGCGGAGGGGTTTGGCCGGCACTACCCGAGCGTCAAGGTCCAGGTGGAAGACAAGGGGTCCAACGCGGCCGTCGCCTCTCTGCTCGACGGCACGGCGCAACTCGCTCCGATGTCGCGCATGATGGACGAACGCGAGATTGCAACTTTCCAGGCGAAGTACGGCTATCGGCCGACCCCCTACGCGGTCGCCGTCGACGCGCTGGTGGTCTACGTCCACAAGGACAATCCGATCGAAGGGCTCACCATGGACCAGGTGGATTCCGTCTTTTCCAAGACCCCCCGCTACAGCTACAAGAATGTCACCTCGTGGGGGCAGCTTGACCTGCCCGGGGATTGGGTCAACGCTCCGATCAACCTCTATGGCCGGAATTCCTCCTCCGGTACTCATGATTTCTTTAAGGAGCACGCTCTCCGCAAGGACGACTTCAAGGCGGGGGTGAAGGAGCAAGCGGATTCCCAGTCCGTCGTGCAGCGAATCGTCGAGGACCGGTTTGGAATCGGCTACAGCGGCATTGCCTACGCGACCTCCGGCGTGCGGATGCTTCCGCTCGCCAACGATGAGTTTTCACCGTATGTGGAGCCGTCCTTTGAGAATGTGAAGAATCGCCGCTATCCCCTCCGCCGCTATCTCTACCTCTACGTGAATCAGGCCCCGCGCAAGATCCTGCCGGGCGACAAGCCGCTCTCTCCCCTGATCCGAGAATTCCTCCGGTATGTGCATAGCCAGGATGGGCAAGCCGATGTGGCCAAGAGCGGGTATGTGCCCGTTGAAGACTGGATCGTGACCCACGCCCTGGGCAAAATAAAGTAGCGGCGGGAACCGGAAGGGTTCGCCATCACTCCCCGGCTCAGCGGCTTTAGCTCTTCTCGGCCAGCCGCTTGGCCATTTGGTAATGCAGGGGTTCTTCGATCAGGCCCGGGGCCGTCTCCGGCTCCGCCACCCGGCTCTGTTCCACCGGCTCGATACCGAAATGGCGGCAGACGTTCACGGCCAGACTGAAGCAGAGGGAGAACTTGCCCGGAAGGGCGAGCGTGTAGTTGCCCCGGTCGATGATGTGGTACAGGTAGTTCCTGATGAAGGAGGATGAGGACACCTCGGTCTTGTAGCCGAAAAACAGATCGGTGCTCTTGGCATCGAAGTCACCGAAGACGCGTTTGGCCATCCCCAACATGCTGGCCCGGACCCGCTCCAGCACCTCGCCGGTTTCCTGCCGGGCATCATGGTAGACGGCGTTCCCGATCAACGAGTATTCCAGGCCGTTGTTGCGATGGCAGATATGGTTGATCGTCTCTTCCATATGCGGCGACATCCGTACGAAATTGAGGTCAGTGAGCGCCGGGTAGACGACCAGCAGGGGGCTGATGAAGACCTTGGTGTTGGTCTCGAACGAGGTCGTGTCTTTCCCGGTCGCCAGGATGGTATGGCGCGCCGGAATCCGAACGGGAGCCTCCCCTGCCGTCCCTTTGGCGAGCACCGCGCCCTTCTCCAACTCCAGAACCTTGGTCTGCGTCTGCACGAGGCCCCCGTTGGCGAGAAAGGACCGTAGCAGGTCCTCCGCGATCAGCTTCGTGTTCATCGCGCGATCCCGCGACTTGAGCGCAAACGCGACGTGGTCGAGGTTGACCCCCAAAGTCGAGCGATGGACCACGTACTGGAGGGGCTTGGCCCCGAACCCCAGTTGGTGGCTCAGGCTTCTCGAGGCATCCAAGGTTTCGAACCAGGACATGCGCCGCTTGGCTCGATAGAGGGCTACGGCCCAGGGCAGCTTCCATTTCCAACTGACCCCTCGGCAGCTCGTGTAGACGTAGAAGTTGGTCCGGTTCGCAAACCACCCCTCGCGGCTGGTGGTATAGATATGCTTGTCCACACGCAGGTTCATGTTGGGGAACCAGCTGTAATAATCCACCAGGTCGTCGAGGTTCCCCACCATCGTGCGGCAAAAGAAGTTGCTCGGAAGGGCGGTATAGAGGGCGCCGGTGTGGAACCAACCCTGCTGCTCGGCTGAGGCCTCGGAGCAGAGCGTCTTGTTCTTCTCCAGCAAGACCACCGAGGCTCCGGACCGCTGCAGCATCTCCGCAACGGCCAGCCCTGCGATGCCTCCTCCAACGACTGCGAAATCCTTCATGGGTGCCTTTACGCTGGGTCCGGCCGGATCAGGCCAGATGTTTGACGAGCATCTCTCCGACGAACCGGGCCTCGTCCTCCGTCATGCCGGAGGTGAGCGGGGGACAGAGATGATTCGGGCACCAGCGGTCCGCGCCCGGGTAGGTCTCTCCGGCACAGATGCCTTCGAAGACCGGCTGCTGGTGGCAGGGCAACTCATACACGCCGCCGCCCACGATGACCCCCTCGGCTCCCAGGGCTTTCTTGACGGCCTCCACCTGGCGCCCGGTCGGCACGTGGACGATCAGCTTGTACTGGCTGGCCACGTCCATGTGTGTGGTGGACACATAGTCCAGGCCGGCCGCTTCCAACTTTTTCGTCATCGTATCGTAGGCCGCCTGCCGCTTCCGGATCATCTGGGGGAGCTTCTTGAGTTGGATGAGCCCGAGCAAGGCGCCGAGCTCCGTGATCCGGCTGCTGTTCCCGAAATCATGGTGCAGCCCGCCGTAGTTCATGCCCCGTTTGCCCTGGTTCCGGAACGAGCGCGCCAGGTAATCCTCCTCGTCGTGGTTGGTCGTGATCATGCCCCCTTCGCAGGTCGTCATGACCTTGGTGGGGAAGAAGGAGAAGGCTGCGGCGTCGGCCAGGGTCCCGGACTTCACGCCTTTGAGCTGGCTGCCGTGCGCATGGGCCGCATCCTCCAGGATGAACAGCCCGTTCTTGCGGCAATAACTCACCACGTCCAGGAACTCCGGCGAGATGACACCGCCGATATGGACCCAGAGCACGCCCGCGATCGGCGCCCCCTTCTTCCGGCTGCCCTGTTGTTCGACTGCCTCCTGGACCATGGTCAGCGTCGGGGCGAAGGTGGTCTTGTCCATGTCGAGGTACCGGACCTCGCCGCCCGCCCGCAGGACCGCGGCGACGGTCGCGAAATTGGTGTTGGTCGGCACCAGGACCGTCTTCTTCTCGACCTTCTTCAGCCGCAGCAGGATTTCCAGGGCCGTCGACCCGGTGTTGCAGGAGATGGCGTGCTTGACCCCGATGTAGTCCGCGAACGCCTGCTCGAAGCGGGTCGTGTACTCTCCCAGGATCAACGTGGCTGATTTCAGGATCTTCGCCGATTCCTGCTGGAAATAGGCAATCTCGTCGTCCGTGATGTCGAAAAAGAACGGCTTCACCTGCCGCATGGGCGCGTCTCCATACCGAGCTTGCTTGGGAGTAGTCAGTTTTCAGTCATCAGTCTTCAGCCATGCAACTGAGAACCGAACACTGAGGACTGACAACTTCTCCGTTACTGTGAGCGGATAGTTAGTTTGCCTCCAGTGAAATATGCGCCATCGCCGACTCTCTGTTTCCTGCTCCTCTACGGATGCGAGGTGGGCTCCCCGCTCACCGTCACCAGGACTACGCCTACGATCACAAGCACGATCCCGGCCCACCGGACCGGCGGCACGACTTCCTGCAGGAGCGTGATCGCCAGGACCGCCGCGAAGGCATATTCCATCGCCGTGAACGGCACGGCCACCGTGACATCCGCCCAGGAGAGGGAGGCGATCAGGAGGAAATAAAAGATCCCGTTGAGGATCGTGCCGAGGATCACGTAGGGATTGGACAGGGCCTGGCCGAAATAGGACAGCAGCGCCAGCGGCGCGTAGGTCTCCAACGACCCCACGTCCTGCATCCCCCTTCGGATCAGGATTTGCCCGGCCGCTGTGGCGGCGGAGGCGAAGATCATCGCGATGACGACTCGCAACATAGTCAATCTCCTCGTCAGAGTGGATTCGTTGGCCGATTTCGATGCATGCGACTGAGACACGACGCTCATGAGCGCACTTCCCTCGGCACCAGCCGCCCGTTGCGGGTCAGGACGAATTCGGCCCCCCGCCAGATGACCGTCCGTTGCGTGAAGGCCAGGCCCCAGGAGACAAGGCCGAGAATATCTCTTAGCGGAAGCAGCCACAGGCTTTGAGGCCCTTCCCGGTCGCGGAAGGCCACTAGGACGACGGCCACCGTGACGAGCCGAACCGAGAGGGCACCGACCAGGACCGCAATCCCGACCGGGTCCATCATGCGCAGGAGCGCATAGGCCAGCGCAAAGGGCACGGACCTGGTGAACACCGTCGCAAAGAACCCGCCGGGCCTAGCCGCGCGGGTATTCTGATCCCAATAGACCTGATGGCCCCACCAGTGGGGCAAGGACTTGAGGTCCACCACCGCCTCGATGAAGTAGGGCACGATCGCCATCTTTCTCCCTGACTCCCAGATCCGGCGGCCGATCTCATAGTCCTCCACCAGATAGTCGGCCAGGCTCTCCAACCCGCCGATGGCCTCCAGGGTCGCGCGGCGCATCGCGATGGACTGTCCCATGCAGAAGTTGGACGCGCCGGTCATGTGGGCGAAGACCACGCTCGGCATAAAGTCGGCGTTCATGCTCAGGAGCTCCAGCTTCTCATACCACCGGTCCGCGCAGACGGCTTTGAATAGGGGATTGACGGCGCCCACGTTCGGATCGGCCAGCGGGGCGACCACAGTCTTGAGGTAATCCGGCCGGAGCAGGATGTCGCTGTCGCTGATGACCAGGATATCGTGCCTCGCTTCGGTGAGGGCGCCGAGCAGGTTGTTCACCTTCCCGTTCAGGCCGGCCTGGATGTTTTTCACGACCACCGACACCCGCTCAGGCCCAAACTCTTGTTGCAGCTCATGCAGGAGCGGGATCGCGGGATCATCCACCCGCTGCGCGGAGAAGACGACCTGATAGCGGGGATACTCCTGCAGGCAGATCGACCTTAGATTACTCTTGAGATTCTTCTCAAGTCCGTGCACCGGCTTCAGCACGGTGACCGGCGGCCACGTGCCATCGGCGAACGGGGATTCCGCCTGGGCAGGCCGGGACGGGATCGCCGCTCGTTGACGGCAGAACGTCCGCACGGCCGGCACGCAGAGCAGTCCGTACACCGAACCCCCAACGACGGGAAGAAGGCACAGCCACTGAAGCAGGTCGGTCAACGTCGGCACCTATGCTCCTATGTCGCAATATTGGGCAGCAGAATGCTCAAAAAGGTCAGCCAGCGCGGCCGCAGGGAGTCGAAGACCTCGAGGCGTACTGAAGAAGTACGTTGAGGGGTCTGAGCGACCGAGAACAAAGTTGGGGACCTTTTTCAGCATTCTGCCAGTTTATTCCGTGTACATCGCCAACTCCAGCCCGATTAAGATCAGCCCGAGCGGAACCAGAAAGAGTTTGGGTTTCCAGGACAGCCGCTCCAGCGAATCGGCCAGCCAGCCGGCGGCGATGAAGATAGCCGTCATCGCCATGATGTTGTGCTGCTTGACGATCAGCGCCATGTCCATCCCGGGGCTGTGTTCGTGCTCATGGTAGAGGAGCGCGATCCCGCCAAGCGCCAGGACGGCGGCCATGGCATAACCGGCAGAGGGAATCGGCTTCTCCCGGCGGGCGATCAGCATCACGTACAAGCCGATGGTCATCGGGAGCAACGACAGGACTTTGTGCTGAAGAAATTCGCTCGAGCCGGGTCGATGGTAGCTCTCCATGAACGACGCGGCCAGCGGCCAGTCGGTCGGGTCCGCATTCAGCAGGATATGGACGCCCATGAGCAGCCAGATAACTCCCATGCCTTTGCGGATCGCGCCATGGCGCCGCTGCGTCAGCCGGTCGGCCAGGACCAAAAGCCCCAGCCCGATCAGCGCGATACCACAAGAGCGGTGCATGAAGAGCGAATAGGCCCTCTCTTCCGCACGCGTGACGCCGCCTCGGACGAACGTGGCGGCCTCATCGACCTTCTGCGCGCCTTGCTGGGGATCGTGGCCCGCGTGGCCGACTCCGTGGTCATCACGTTGGGCAGACGCCTGGTGTGCGGAATGGTCTATCGGCGCCGCTTCCTGTTCTCCGTGCGGCGCGCCCTGTTTGGTTCCAGGCTCCGGGCTTGCCTGTCCCTCGCGTTGAGCCTGGTCCGCCCGGACAGTCCAGGTCCAGCACAGCGTCATAGCCAGACACATGGACAGGACCAAGACAAGCCGATACGCGCCGACGTTGGTTCGCGATATCGAAGGCGTCATGCAGGATGGGCCATCAGGTTATTTTTTAGCGGGAGGATGCTCAAAAAGGCCTTCCAGCAAGGCCGCAGCGAGTGAAAAGTCGAAGCGTACTCTTTGCGGTACGTTGAGACTTTGAACGATGCGAGAACGAAGCTGGAGGTCTTTTTCAGCATCCTGTCGGTGTCGCCGGGAACATCTCTCGGATGAGACGTGAGCCCAAAAGGCTCCCTCCTCCACAGGTCTTGGGAGCGGGAGGAGGAAGAAAAAAGACGGGGCCGTTTACGCGCTGACTTCTTCGGCCCTTGCGAAGCGGTGGCGCTTGGCGCGCGTCGCAAAATAGTCCCTCGCCTCCTCGAGGAGCCGGGCTCGCTCGTAGGAGTCGGCAGCCATGCGACGGAGGAACCGCCAGATGACCTTGGGACGGAAGTAGAAGCGGTCATAGAACCGCTCGACCATCTCCACCATGTAGCGGCGATCCAGCCCCGGATACTGGATGTTTGGCAGTTGGTGCCCCAGCTCGTCCGCCATGTCGTCATTGGTCAGGTACCCGTACTTCTTCACGTAGCTATCGAACTCGGTGCCCGGATAGGGATGCGACATCGAAACCTGGATCGTCTGGGGATCCAACTGCATCGCGAACTGGATCGTCTTCTCGATGGTCTCCGGCGTTTCCCCGGGGAGCCCGATCTGGAAATCCCCGTGCACGGTGAGGCCCACCTTCTTGACGTTCTCCATGAACTCGATGGCATCCGCCGTCGTGGCACCTTTCTTGATGTTCTTGAGGATTCCATCATCGCCCGACTCAAAACCCACGACCATGAGGCGGCAGCCGGCCTCCTTCATCGCCTTCAGGGTCTCATAGTCGGTGTGCACCCGCGAATTGCAGGACCAGGTGAACTTCAACGGCTTGAAGGCCTCGCACACCTCCAGCACGTGGGCCTTGGCCCAGGGGAAGGTGTCATCGTCGAAGAAGATCTCCTTCGCCTCGGGGAACAGCTTGAGCGCGCCCTTCACCTCCGCAACCACGTTCGCGGCGCTGCGCGTCCGCCAGGGATGGCCGCTCATCGTCTGGGGCCAGAGGCAAAAGGTGCAGAGGGCCGGGCAGCCCCGCGAGGCGTAGAACGACACGTAGGGATGCAGAAGGTAGGGGATGTTGTATTTCTTGTAATCCAGGTCCCGCGCGTAGACCTCCGTGGCAAAGGGCAGGGCATCCAAGTCCTCGATCTGCGGCCGGTCCGGATTGTGGACGATCTGGCCGTCCTTCACGTAGCTGGCCCCGGCGATGCTTTCCAGCTTCTGCCCCCAGGCGAACTCCGCGACCGTATAGTCGAACTCCCGCCTCGCGACAAAATCGATCGCCTGGGAGGCCCTGAGACTCTCCTCCGGCTGCACGGTCACGTGCGGACCGACAAAGGCGATCTTGAGACCGGGCTTGTTGGCCTTCATCGCCTCGGCCAGCCGGATATCGCTCTTGAACCCCGCCGTGCTGGTGAAGAGCACGACGAACTCGTAATCACTTGAAATCTTGACCGTTTCCTCGGGGGTCACACCCTGGGCCGGTCCATCCAGGAGCCGGCTGTCCTTGATCAACCCGGCGGGATAAGCCAGCCAGACCGGATACCAGAAGGAGCGTACTTCGCGTGTCGCTTGGTACCTGGCGCCGGCCCCGCCGTCGAATTTCTCGAAGGAGGGGGGATTCAGCAGCAGCGTCTTCATGTGTCTCGTCTCCTCACTTGTAAGCCTGCCGCCCGATCTACCCGTGCGGCAAGCTTGTCTTTATACCGCATATGGGGACCATTTGGAAAGGGGAAAATCGTTTTTCTTCATAAACGGGGCGCTCTTGTCTTCCGCAACCCGATTGTCTACAATTGGGCCTCGCTCAGGCAGGCACGCGACAGGAGCTGTCCTGAGCGAAGTCGTATTGCACTGGTGGCTAAGGACTTCTCCGTCCCCATCTGACCCGTCGAGAGCCTCTGGGTCGAACGATGGGTCGAGCGATCGAAGTGAGCGGTTCAAGCGAAGCTTGGTATCTATTTCACTGGAGGCAAAAAACCTCTCCGCCGCGAGTTGATCGAACGCGGCGGTTCTAGCAAGCTTGGTATGGAGGCCACGTGAAGGGGTTGCGGTTCGAACGGCTGGGAAACGGCCATTACTACAAGGTCGTCTTGCACATCGGCAGCGCCTACGTGCCCGTCAGCGATGAGGTTCTGGCCGACCTGAAGAAACAGAGCCTCCTGCCGGCCGAGCGGTTCCTTGAGTTTCTGGTCGACAAGGTCGGCTATTCCTCCTACCTCAAAGAGCAGATCCGGGCTGAATTGAAAAGCGCGGGGGATCCCATCACGCAAGTGACCGTGCTCCAGGGCGTCATCCGGGATCTCTAACGACGCGGCGCGGCGCTCCGGCTTTCCCGGATCAGTGACCCAGTGCTTCGCGCCTGTGCCGGCGACTTTTCCCCTCCCTGCCCCTTTTCCTCACTAACTCAAGAAGCCAGCAAGGAGAGCCGATAACATCACGGGGCTCCACGTGAGTCAATGCCATTCTTAGTTGAAATTCCGAAGCGGCCCCGATGCAGTCATCACGCAACGCGGGTTCCCTCCGAGTTCTCGGCCCTCCCGATCTCAGCCTGAAGGGCCTTGCGCAACTAAGGGGTTCCCCACGGGGGGATGGGTGGAGCGAGGACGGCGGGGTGATCGAGGACAGGACCCGCTCGGCGTCCGAATCCGGCCACCGTTCGTCACCTGGCCCCCGCTCGTTCACACGTCCCAGGTATTCCCTTCCCGGAAGAGGTCGTTCATGATCTGGCTCTTTTTCTGAGGGTCCTTCTCGAATTTCAGGGCCAGCGCGTAGTTTTCCATGGCCGTCTGCTGCTTGCCCCTGAGCAGGTACACGCGTGCGATCCCCAGGTAGGCCCTGGCGTCCTCGGGATTCGCCTTGAGCGCACGACCGAACGATTCCATGGCTTCTTCTCTCCAGCCCTTGTTCAGTCGGATCCACCCGATCGCCGTCTCCGCCGGACCGAAGTTCGGGTCCGCCTTGAGCGCTTCCTCATACTCTTTCAGGGCCAGGTCCAGCCGCCCTTTGGTCTCGTACAGGCCGCCGAGTGCAAAGTGAACCTCCGCATCATGGGGATTCAAGCGCAGCGCTTCCTTGTACTCCAACAGCGCTGGCTCCGTCTTGCCCTGTTCCGCCAGCGCGCAGGCCAGGTTGGCATGGGCCACCGGATCGTTGGGGGTCAGCTTGATCACCTCCCGATATTGGGGAATCGCCAGCTCGAACTGGCCTTGCTCCTGATAAGCGACGCCTAAGTTCGTCCTAGCCAGCGCATAGGAGGGATCCAGCTTCACCGCCTCTCGATACTCCTTGATGGCTAACTCCGGCCGCCCGGCTCGTTCATGGATCTGTCCGAGAAAATAGTGCGGGTAGGCGGCCAGGGGGTCCAGCCTGATGGCTTCCTTATACCGGTTGACCGACTGCTCTGATTGACCGGATTGCGACAGGAAGAGACCTGCGACGAGCTGGACGTTCGCGTTCTCCGGCTGCTCCTTCAGTAGGGCGCCGGTCCAGGCCCGCACCAACTCGATGTCCTCGGCCTCTTGCAGCGCCTTGGCATGCGTTTTCCAGGCGTCCTTAAACTCTCCCTTCAGGAGGTGCCCCACATTCAGCGCGAACTGCGCGCGCGGGTCCCTGCGACCCTCTGCCTCCAGCTCCTTGGCCCAGGCGGATGCTTCCGCGTGAACGGAAGGCCAATCGCCTCGCGTCAGCGCGTCCTGAATAGTTGTCAGGTGATCCATGAAAAAGGGGAAGGGACTCAGGAGTGCTTTTTGCCCTTGTGCTTGCCGTGAGACTCGTCTGAAGCCGGCCCCGGCAGTTCCACCCCCACGTGGTGCCGGTAGACCAATTCGCCTCCGTACCAGCCTTGCAGGCCCACGAGCGCTGCCCCGATGACGTTCACGATGACCGGCATGGCTACGGAGACCCCGGCCGGCATCTCGCCGCCGTTGCGCAGGGCCAGGTTCAACCCTTGGACCACCAGCAGGCCGACCCCGAAAACCAGGTGGGACGTGGCCACGCGCTGGGCGCCCTTGAGATCATGGAGCTCATGCCCCTCCTGCCGTTCCCTCATCACTGCCAGGAAATCCGGCAGGCCGGTCAGCGCGGCGCTCATGTGGGTCACGAGCCCGAACGCGATCGCCCAGTAGGCCATGCGGAACCAGAAGGGATCGTGCAGCAGCAGAAACAGCCCATCGCACACGAGCGCAGTCGTGTAAAGGCCGATCGGGAACCCCACCACCATCGCGTGGATCGGATGGCCGGCAAACTGGAGGCGACTCTTCATGGTTGGTCTCCCTCCGCGCGTCCCATCTTCTCTCTTGGCAAAGTCACGCGTACTCGTACAGTGGAACCGTCCTTGTCGGGGGAAGATCGGAGTGCAGGAGCGTCTCAATCCGCTTAACCGTTTCCGCTGTTAAGAGCACGTCTCCACAAACGGAACAGACTTCAGCCGGTACATGATCGATGACAAGCACCTGTCCCCGATGACGGACCGGGTGGACTACATGACGCTGTTCATAAACTCCGGGACATCCTTCCAAGCTGCATTTCATGGCTCCTGCCTCCTTTGGGTGGGAGTTACCCATTTGGGCGGCCGAGGTTCATAGGCCGTAATGATTA
>VGXG01000030.1 GCA_016873395.1 Nitrospira sp.
GCGACGTCATTGAGTCCATGGGCACCGGCGGCGTCGATTGGACCACCGGGGTCATCACGGCGACCGGCCTGGGCGCCCCGCCGGAGAATGCGGTCAATCGGGCTCAGGCCCGGGCGATGGCCGAACGCGCGGCGTTCGTCGTGGCGACTCGCAACCTGCTCGAAGTGGTGAAGGGAATCCGGGTGGACTCGGCCACGCTGGTGGAGAATATGATCCTTACCAGCGATGCGATCAAGACCGAAGTCAGCGGGTTCATCCAAGGCGCGCAGGTCATGAGGAAACAAGTCAACCCGGATGGTTCCGTGGAAGTCATGGTTGGAATGAAGTTGACCGGGGACTTGTTGAACACGCTCATGCCCAAGCAGACCGGCGGGGGCCAGCCTGTTGTTCCCCCTGCTCCGGCTTCTCCCGCGCAGGCCCCTTCGGCTTCTGTGCCTTCGACCCCATCCCCCTCGGCTCCCGCGTCGGCTGGGGCTGCCTATACGGGGCTGATCATCGACGCCAGGGGGACCGGCGTCAGGCCGGCCATGGTGCCCAAGATCCGCAATGAAGAGGGGCGCGAGGTGTACGGGTCCGCCTTCGTGAATCGGCAGTATGCGGTCGAGCAGGGGATGGTGGGGTATCTCAAGGACGTGGGGGCGGCGCAAGCGAATCCCCGCGTGACGGATCGTCCGTTGCTCGTGAAGGCGCTCAAGACGGACGGTCCCAACAGGACTGACCTGGTGATCAGCAACAGCGATGCGCAAGTTCTGCACGGCATGAAGGAACACCTCAGCTTCCTGGAGAAGGCCCGCGTGATGGTGGTGTTGGACTGAGGAGAGCGCTCAGCTCTCGGCAGTCGGCACTCAGCAAGAAGCTGGTGGCTGAAAGCTGTAAGAGAAGGGAGATCAGCAATGAACACGATTCACGAGAATGGGCGTAGGCTCGCTGCGGTGCTGGCGGTGATCGGATGGTTGGGCTTGGCGGGAGGGCTCCTCGGAATAACCGGGTGCGCCGAAGAGCCGGTCAAGCCGGAGGCGGCGCTGGACACGCCGGAACACCACTACTCCACCGGCCTCCGTCTTCTTGACAAGAACGACCAGGACGGAGCGATGAAAGAGTTTCAGCGGGCTGTGGCCTTGGACCCGAACTTTGCCCCGGGCCACGCGGGGATCGGGCTCGTCTATGGCTTCAAAGGCATGTACCCCGAGGCCTATGATGCGATCAAGAAGGCCAAGAAGTTGCAGAACGAACCCATGATCGTCGCGCAGATTATGAAGATCCGGGTTCTGTCCATGGAGCGGAAGGAGGGATGGCTGGAAGAGGCCGAGGACGAATTCAAAGACGGGCGCAAGAAGGACCAGAACAATCCGGCCCTGCATTTTTACATGGGCAAAGCCTATCGGGTCGGGCTTGAGTTCGACAAGGCGGCCGCGCACTTCAAGACCGTCCTGGATCTCAACAAGGACTTCGTGGGCGAGGCGGACAAAGAATGGCAGCTGGTGCAGAAGATCCAGCGGGCGGCGCCGGGCACCAAGATCGGCAAGCAGATCGCGTTGATCGACAAAATCAGCCGGGCCGACGTGGCGGCGCTCTTCATTGAAGAGCTGCGCATCGACCGGTTGTTCGAGAAGAAGGGCAAGACCTTCGATCCGTCGTTCAAGGCGCCGGGACAGAAGTTTGAGGCCGACAAGATCGTGGCCATGGAGCCGGCGACAGATATCGCCACCCATCCCTTGAAGGCGGACATTGACACCGTGGTCAAGCTGGGAGTGCGGGGACTGGAGCCTTCCCCGGACCATAAGTTCGAGCCCAGCAAGTCGATCACTAAGGCCGAATATGCGATCATGCTGGAAGACATCATGATCCGGATCACGGGGGATGAGAAGATGGCCACGCAGTATTTCGGCCAACAGTCGCTCTTCCCCGACGTGCGGCCGGACGTCTACTACTTTAATGCCGCGATGATCCTCTCCAGCCGCGGTATTCTGGAAGCAGACAAAGCCACCGGCGAGTTCGGGGCCAGTCAGTCGATCACTGGAGCGGATGCGCTCCTGGCGATCAGGATGTTCAAGGAGTTCTTGAAGATTTAACGTGAAACGGAGGATTGGCCGTGATTAAACGATGGACTCTGAGGCCGCTTCGGCTGCTGGCGATTGTCTGGGTCTGCATCGGAGGGATGGCGGCCACAGCCCTGGCGGAGGTGGTGGCTCTGGGCCAGGCGGTCGAACGGTCCGGGAACGGAGAGATCAACTGGACGACCGGCTCGGTGCAGGCCACAGGGCTGGGCGCTCCACCCGACAAGGGGGGACCGGGGCAGGCCAGGGCCATGGCGGAGCGAGCCGCCTATGCAGTTGCCGTCCGCAATCTGTTGGAGATCGTGAAGGGGGTGCGCGTCGATTCCGCGACGCTGGTGGAAAACTATATTGTCACGAATGACGTGATCAAAACACAGGTCAGCGGGTTCGTGCGAGGGGCGCAGACCGTGAAGAAGGACGTGCAGGCGGACGGGGGCGTGGAGATCACAGTCCGGGTCCCCCTGTGGGGAGTGGATTCGCTGATCACACCCTTCCTGAACGAAAAAGCGATCGGCTCCCAGAATCTGCCTCCCGAGCCGGAATCCGGAGAAGGCCCGACTGGGTTGGTGATCGACGCGCGCGGAATGGGTTTGAAGCCGGCCTTCTTCCCGATGGTGGTGGATGAGAATGGGACGGTCATCTACGGTCCGGACATGATTGACCGGGCGACGGTTGAGAAAAACGGGGCGGTCCAGTACCAAACGCTCCCGAAAGGGGCCAACATCTCATCGCTTTTTGGGGAGGACGCCTACGTTATCCGGCCGGTGCAGATCGCGCTCGTTCCGAGGGAGGGACGGAGGCCGCTGAAGATCAAGGGGGTTGACAAGGCCGGCGCCCTGAAGGCCAATATCCTCATCAGCAGCGACGATGCGAAGAAAATCCGCGGAGATGCTCAGATGGGCGCGGCCTTGCGGCGATCGAAGGTGGTCGTGGTGACCGATCCTCTGATCGCAGGCCTGGAAGGCCGCTTGCCGAAGCCGATGCCAGAGGGGATACATGGGATCGAACAGCTCCTGGCTTTTCTTGCGGTTCATGGGACTGACTGACGTGGTGAGGAGAGGACTCCATATGCTTCGTCCGGTCGCCCTGGCGCTTCTGCTGATCGGGCTGCCGGTGGCGCAATGGGCTCACGCGGCTGATGGAGAGGCGGTCGAGACGGTCGGCTCGGGGACGGTCAACTGGACGACCGGTCTTGTGACAGCGACAGGGGTCGGCGCCCCTCCCGCCAAAGCCGTCAATCCGGCCCAGGCACGAGCCATGGCGGAGCGGGCTGCCTATTCCGCGGCTGTGCGGAACCTCCTGGAAACCGTCAAGGGCGTGCGGGTCGATTCGGCCGTGCTGGTTGAGAACATGGTCGTGGCCAACGATGTGATCAAAACCCGCGTGACGGGGCTCGTCAAGGGTGCTCGCCAGCTCAAGGTAGAGCATCAGCCGGATGGGATGGTGGAAGTGACGGTTGCTGTGTCTCTCACCGGCGAGCTGGTGGATGTGGTCCTGCCCAAGGAGTTTGGTCGACCGGTCTCTGGCTTGGAACCGACCGTGCCCGCAAAACCCGCGCCGCGACCCCTGCCACCTTCCCCGCCTGTGTCGTCGCCGGAACGGGCTCCTTCTCCTCCCACGCCCACGGCTCCTTCCCCTGCGCTGCCTCCATCTCCGCCGCCTCCACCGGCAGCGGCACCGGCCCCTCCGGCTCCCTCTTCACAGGCGGCACCGAGCTACACCGGCTTGATCGTAGATGCCCGTGGTCTCAATCTGAAGCCGGCCCTGGCGCCGCGCTTGTTGGACGACCAGGGGAAAGAGCTCTACGCGGGGGGTATCCTGACTCGTGAGCAGGCGGTGGAAGCCGGGGTAGCCGGTTATGCCAAGGATATGGTGGCCGGCAGCAGGCAGTCCCGCGTGACCGACAATCCCTTGATCGTCAAGGGCGTCAGGGTGAGCGGGACCAAGGGAACGGATGTGGTGCTGAACGCCGACGCGGTGAAAGCAATCCAGCAATCCGAGCCAACCTCTCGCTATCTCCAGCAAGCCCGGGTGGTGATGGTGTATGACTAACCAGAAGGCAAGGGGCGAGGGGCAAGGGGCGAGGGGCAAGCGGAGGGTACAGCTAGCCGCTAGCCTCGCGCCCATAGCCTGTCTTTTGGCTATCGGCTGCGCAGTCTACAAAGATGAGGGGACAGGGATCATTCAAGGCGTGAAGCAGGCGACCTCAGCGAAGTACAAGGTCAGCGGCCGCCTGCAAGAGCAACCACCGCGCCTCGTGGCCATTCTACCCTTCGAGAATCTAACCGGAAAAACGGCGCAAGAGGAAGAGAAGGGCGCTGAACATGTCGTCCGGAGCGCCTTTGCCAATCACTTCACGACCCGGCAGTATAACGCCCAACGTACGGCGGTGACGGATCGGCTGCTGCAGGAGCGGGGGCTGGTCAAGGCCGAAGAAATCGTCAAGTTGCCCGTTGCGCGTGTGGGCGAGCTCACGAAAGCCGACGCTGTCATCTACGGCCAGATCACCCACTTCGATCGGATCTACGTGGGCGTCTATGCGCAGGTCGCAGTGGGGGCCCGCGTGCAGATGATGGATGTAAAGACGGGGGGTGTGTTGTGGGAGGCGACCGATGTGTCCCGCACACACTCGGGCGGGTTTGCTACCGATCCGCTTGGAATAGTCATTACATTGGCGGCGAATGCCTTTGCGTTGCGGCACATCGAGCTTTTGCGGGCCTCCGATGACCTGTTCAGGGACTTGATCAAAACCCTCCCTCAACTGAGCACGGGAGAGGCGGTGCGCCCCCCGACGATCATGCTGCTGGTGAACGATGCGTCGACTTTGACGAAGAAGGCCGGCGACCAAATCAAGGTCGGCATCAAGGGCGATCCAGACATGCTGGCCACCTTCGACCTGGGCCAGTACCGAACGGGTCAAGGGATGACGGAGATCCAGCCGGGCGTCTATGCCGGGACCTATACGGTGAAGCCGGGCGATAATGCGGAGAACTTGGTTGTCGTCGGGCACCTGTCGGACCGGAAGGGACTCACGGCCGATTGGGAAGATGTGCTCGGCCCGGTCACGATCGACACAACCCCCCCGGCTGTCCCACGGGGGCTTGCGGCCATTGGGCGGGATAAAGCCGTCAGCCTCCAATGGACATCCAACGGCGAGCCGGACCTGGCCGGGTACAGACTCCATCGCAGTGCCACGGCCCTGACCGGATACCAGCCGCTGGTGACCAGCGAAACCTCCTCGTTCGTGGATTCCCAAGATCTGACCAATCTCCAGTCGTACTACTATCGGATATCGGCCTTCGACAAGGTCGGCAATGAAAGCGCCCAATCCGAAGCCATCGCCGCGGTTCCGGTCAGGCCTGGTCCGACGCCGGTGAGCGGCACCATCAGTCTGAATACGACATGGTATGCCGGAGCCGGCCCCTACGTCCTGGAGGGGGATGTGACGGTGGCCCAGGGAGCGAAGCTCACGATTGAGCCGGGCACGGTGGTGAAGTCCAAAGGCGGCGGGCTGGTCGTACGCGGAAGTTTGATGGCCAAGGGCACGGCTGAGCAGATGATCGTGTTGACGGCGGAGCGGGAAAGTCCGGAGGGGCGCTGGCGCGGGGTCGTCTTCGATCAGACGGGGGAGCAGGAGAGCCTGCTGGAGCGGGTCCGCGTGGCGTGGGCTTCGGTGGGCATCAGCTGCCTGGCGTCCTCGCCGAAGATTGTGGCCAGCGAGCTGACGGAGAATGGAACAGGACTGCTGGTGCGCCATGCGTCGGCTCGCCCGGTGGTCGAACGGAACCAGGTCGTGCTGAACCGGGAGGACGGGGTGGCAGTGCAGGACGCGGCAGCGCCGGCCTTGACCGCCAACCACGTTGCCCAGAACGTTCGACACGGCATCGTCCTGACCAAAGCCGCAGGGCCTTCGATCCACGGGAACGAGTTGCTCGACAACGGCGGCATGCAAGTCCTGAATGCCGCCCCGTCCGAGACCGTTGATCTGAGCGGCAATTGGTGGGGAACGGCCGAGGGAGCCGCGATCCTCTCGAAGATGGATGGGGCGGTTCTGATCAAAGATTATCTGGACGGCCCCCTGCCAGGCGGCAAGACCGTCGCGTTTCCAACCATCGGGCCGGAGCTTGGCGGCACCCTCACCGCGTCAGCCTTTCTGCTGGCGGCCAAGAGTCCGTACCTCGTGACCCGCCCGCTGATCATCGACAAGGGGGCCACCCTTGCGATTCAGGCCGGCGTGGTGATCCGGTTCAAAGCGGGCGACAACAGTCTGGTGGTGCGGGACGGGGCCATCCAGGCCTTCGGGACGGCCGGCCGGCCGATCAAGATGACCTCGGCCAATGCGTCCCCGCGGCCTGGCGACTACACGAACGCCGTCCGCTTTGAAGGGAGCGGCCAGCAGCCAAGTCTGCTCAGGCATGTGCGGATCGAGTATGCGGCCACCGCCCTCCAGGTGAAAGAGGGCAATCCCGAAATCTCCCGTGCGTTCATCGCGCACAACCTGCAAAGCGCGCTGGAGTGCAGCGGCAAGTCCGCCCCCAAGGTGACCCATTCGACGCTGACCGAACATCCCAACAACGCCGCCGTCATCTGTAGCGGTCGCTCGCAACCAACCCTGTACAAGAACAACATCGTCAAAAACGCCTGGGGAGTGATCAACCACTCCTCTCTTCCGCTGGAAGCGCGCGAGAACTGGTGGGGGACCGCACAACCGGACGAAGGGCTTTTTCTGGGGTCTGTGGAGTTCAAGCCCAGCCTGAAGGAGCCGGACCGTGAAGCGGCGCAGTAGTCCCATTTGAGCGACCTACGGAAGGCCCGTTCGGCTGCTTCGTGATGAAGCGCGGACCTCAGTCTTCTTTCTCCCGACCCCCCGCGAGGATCGCGAGCACACACCATGTTAAGCAAGTGGCGTGACCGGATCGCGAAATGGCGCAGGAACGAGCGAGCGGTTCGGATCGTGCTCGGCGGCGGCCTCACAGTCCTGTTCATCGGGTTGTACCTCTTCGGCACGTTCGAAGGGCTAGAACTGCGGTCCTACGATCTCCGGTACGCCTTCTTGCCGAGCCGGTCGCTTGCCACCCCGATTCTCCTGGTCAGGATCGATGAGGAGAGCGAAGCCCAGCTCAACGTCCGGTCTACGGACGTTTCCCGCTCCATGTATGCCCAGGCGGTCAGGAACCTGGCCGAGGCCGGCGCGTCGATCATCGCGTTCGATGTGATTTTCTCGCGCCCGAGGGATCCGGATCAGGATGCCGACTTCGCCCGCGCCATCGCCGAGGCGGGCAATGTGGTGCTGGCGCGCTATATCGGGGAGAAGGGCCACAAGACGCCCTTGGAGATCTTCCGCCAAGGGGAGCTGGGTGAGGCCCTGATCAATGTGTCGCTCGACAGCGACGGAGTGCTGCGACACATGCCGTTGGTCGGGCTGGACTATTCGGTCGAGGGGCCTGATCCCGAGCCGGTGCTGGCGATGAGCTTGGAGGCGGCGCGGCAGTACCTGGACCCCAACGGGGAGCAGGAGGTCGATTTGGGCGATCCGGACCGGATCAGCGTCGGCTCGCTCCGCATACCCAGCCCGGAAGGCAAGATGCGCATCAACTTTTACGGGCCCCCGGCGACCTTCCCGCGCATCTCGTTTTGGCGGGCGGTGCAGGGAGCGATCGATCCAAGCGAGATCAAAGGGAAGATCGTTTTGATCGGAGCCTCGGCCCCGTCCCTTCATGACTACTACAAGACACCGTTCGGCCAGCGGCAGCAGCTCACGTTGACCGGCAAGGTCGAATCCACACAAGGCGTCCGCATGGATGGGCTTGAAATTCATGCGAACGCCATCCAGACCATCCTCGACCGGAGCTTTGTCTACCGGAGCAAGGATCAGTGGGGGCTGGTCCCGGGGCTGATGGTCGCGATGGGCCTGCTCGGGACTGTCCTGCTGATGCACACGTGGAACCGGTCTTTGCTGATCGAAGTGTTCCGGTGGGCGCTCATCGTCGGGATCGGGGCCGTGGCCTTCGGGTTGTTCTGGTGGTCCCGCTACTGGCTGGACATGGTGCCGCTCTATTCGCTGGTGGCCGCGCAATACAGCGCGGCCGTGTCCTACCAACGTTACCTGGAGGGGCAGAAACGGCGCGAGGTCCAGGCCATGTTCGGCCGCTATGTCTCGCAGCGGGTGGTGGAGCAACTGGTCAAGAACCCGGAGATGGCCAATCCCAGCGGGCGCAAGGAGCGGCTCACCATGTTTTTTTCCGACGTGCGCGGGTTCACGAGCATGTCGGAAAAGATGGAGCCGCAAGAAGTGCAGCAGTTGCTGAGCGAGTATTTCACCGAAATGACCCGCATCCTGTTCAAACACGGTGGCACGCTGGATAAGTTCATGGGCGACGCGGTCATGGCCTTCTTCGGCAACCCCGAGCCCCAGCCGGATCACGCTCTGCGCGCGGTCCTGATGGCGCTGGAGATGCAGGAGGCGGTGGCGCAGCTCAATCAGAAATGGACTGCGGAGGGACGACGCACGATCGGGGTCGGCATGGGCATCGACACCGGTGACGTCACGGTGGGCAACTTGGGTTCCAAGGACTTCCTGGATTACACCGTCATCGGGGACCATGTGAATCTGGCCTGCCGCTTGGAGCAGAACGCCAAGGCGGGCGAGATCATCATCACCCAGGCCACCTATGATGAGGTCAAAACGGCCGTGGAAGTCGAAGCCATGGAGCCGATGCGGGTCAAGGGCAAGAGCGAGCCGATCCCGATTTACCGGGTTCTTCGGCGGTTGCCGTCCGGCTCTGCGTAGGGGACGAGAGGAGAAGGCTATAAAATTGTTGCGGCGTCTTTTCGATTGTGACATAAGCCTCTCACAAGTCACGCGACAGCGATCGATGGAACGGAGGTTTGCTATGCGTACGGGTCTAAGGAGATGGGTCATTGCCGTGGTGCTGGTCAGCTTTGCCTTGGCGCCGGCTGGTCCGGCCCTGGCCCAGAGCCAGACCGTGACGGCCGAAGGCGTCGCCGGCATGCAGGGGGGGGACCAGGGGATCGCCCGTGACAATGCCCTGAGGGACGCCCAGCGCAAGGCGGTGGAGCAGGCCGTCGGGTCGATGGTGGCGTCGGAGACCCTCGTGGAAAACTTTCAGGTGCTGAGAGACAGCGTCTATTCCAAGAGCCAGGGCTATATTCAGAAATACACGATTGTCAAGGAAGGAGCCCAGAAGGACCTCTACAGCGTCACGATCTCGGCGACCGTGGCGGTGGAGACCTTAAAGAATGATCTCGGCGCCTTGGGCCTCCTGATGGTCCGGGTCGGGAAGCCGCGCGTCCTCTTCATGCTCGCCGAGCAGAACATCGGGCAGGAAATTCTGCTGTACTGGTGGGGCTGGTGGGGAAAGGGGGGAGCGGCGTTTGCCGGCCAGAGCGTGGACATGGCCGTTTCCGAGACCGCCTTGAAGGAAGAATTTTTGAACAAGGGCTTCAACGTCATTGATATCTCCGCCGTGACCGGCAAGTTCGAGATATCAAACGCTTATCGGATCGCAGACCTCACTGATACGGGTGCGCGCGAGATCGGCCGCAAGATGGGGGCCGAGGTCATCGTCAAAGGCAAGGCGCTTGCCAAGGAAGGGCCTCGCACACCGGGGAGTTCGGTCGGCTCCTACCTGGCGGACATCACGGTCAGCGCGATCCGGGTGGACAATGGGCAGGTCCTGGCCTCGGCGAAAGGAAATGGGGTTGCTCGCCATGTCGCGCAGCACACCGGCGGAAACGAGGCCATTGATCGAGCTGCCAGAAGCGTGGCGGACAAGCTGATTGAACAGATCACGGCCAAGTGGACGGCCGAGAGCAGCGGAGGCCAACTGGTTCAGATCACGGTCCGTGGCCTGGGCGGCATGAAGGACCTGATCAAGGTGAAGGAATTCTTGCAATCCCAGGTTCGAGGAGTTCAGACGGTGATCCAGCGGAGTTACGAAGGGGGCGTGGCGGTTCTGGACGTGGACGCCAAGGCCAGCGCGCAGCAGATCGGCGACGAATTGGCAAAGAAGGACTTTGGCGCCTTGGACCTGGATGTGACAGCCGCCACGGCCAATACGTTGGAAGTCGTCGCGAGCAAAAAAGGCGCTGCGGTGCCGGCAAAATAACAGACGCCAGAGGGGAAACGCTGATGAAACGCAACGGGGTCGTCTGGGTGGCCTTATTGGCCTGTCTCGTGTTCGCGGCCTGCGTACCGCTTCCGCCGGTGCCTGCCAATCCCTCCAATCCGATCCGCACGGTGGCGGTCCTGCCGTTTGTCAACAACACCAACGACGTGGAGGCTCCGGCCTACGTGCGGGAGCAATTCCTGAAGGAGTTGGGCCGCCACCAGTACGTCGTCAAGCCCGCCGCCGAGGTGGATCAGGTGTTGAAGGACCAGTTGGGGATCACCCTCGGCGCCCAGCTCGATCTGACCGATCCCAAGCAGCTTGGCGAGACCCTGGGGGTGGACGGCGTCTTCTACGGCTCACTCGATGAATTCAATCACAAGATCACCGGGATCTATAACGTCAAGCGCGTGCGCCTCCGGACCAAGCTGGTCAACTGCAAGACGGGCAAGACGGTCTGGAAGAACGGGATCGGCGTCAAGACCGTCCTGAGCACGACGACGGCCGGGGCCGCCGCGTCGGTGGCGTCCACCGTTCAGGATGACAAGGAGACCGGCGAAGAGTTGAAGCCGCTGTTCGGCGACACCATCCTTGCGCCGTGGTACGAGCTGCCCAAGCAGCAGCTTCCTCAGGGAGAGTCTGCAGGACAGGACGTAGGAGTGGCCTTTGCGGCGGCGCTCGGCGAAAAACTGATCACCACCGCCCTGAAGGTCCCGCTGGCGGTCGAGACCAATGCGGCGGTCAATATCCTGCTCAACGGCACCTACCAGGCGGATTACCTCACGCCGGCGGTGCGGGTGGGAGCCGGGGCCGTGCCGGCCGGACCGGGCGGGGCGGCGCCACAACGATGAACGACGAACTCTGATTGATGAATGCTGATCGCCCGGTTCAGCGCTCTGCAGTCATTGTTCAGCATTAAGAAGGAGGAAGGTATGAAGCAGCATGCGCACTTCGCGGTGCCGGCGTTCCTGGTCATGATCCTCGCGGCTTGCGCGCCGTCTATGACCGGAGAGGTCAAAGACGACGTCAGCGTGACCGGGCAGACCCAGCGGATGGAAGCGGCTGGGGCGAAATATTCCGGGCCCCAGTACACCGTGGCGATCGTCAAGTTTGCGAACAAGACGCCGTCCAGGAGCACGGCGTTGGGCGAGTCGGCCACCGACATCCTCCGCACACTGGTGAAAAATGCCGGCTTGGAGCCGATCGACATGAGCCAGGAGGCGATGCAGCAGCAGGAGGAGCTGATCAAATTGCAGCAGACCGGGGCGGTGAAGGCCGGGAAGAAAAATGCCGCCGAGGGCTTCGATTCGGTGGATTATCGGATCCAGGGCGCCATCACGGCCTACTCCGAAGTGGAAGAAGGGCGGGACCTCTTGATCACGCAGACGAAGATTCAGGTGGCGCGCGTCCAGGTGGACTATTCCCTGGTGGACGTCGCCACCGGCAAGAGCCTGCTGGCCGAATCCGGCATGGGGGAGTACCGCAAGGAGACCGGCGGCGCCTTGGGCATGGGCACCAAGACCACCGCCGATACTGGCCTCCGCGACGGCGCGCTCCGCGACGCCTTTTCCAAGGCCATGGAGAAGATGATCGTCAAATTGAACACCCAGCCCTTCACGGGCCGGATTCTCCTCATGGAGGGCCAGACGGCGGTGATCCGGGCCGGGGAGAAATCCAGGCTGCCCAGCGGCGCCAAGCTCGGCGTGTACCGGCCCGGGCAGGACCTGATCGATCCCGAGACGGGCCGCTCGCTCGGCAAGCGCGAGAAACAGATCGGCGAGCTGATGCTGACGAGCCACCAGAACGATCGCGTCTCGGAAGCGAAGGTGTCGTCGGGCACCGGATTTCAGGCGGGGGATATTGTGCGGCAAATCAGGTAAACCGTGAGACGTGAAACGTGAGGTGTGAGACGCAAGAGCGGAAAAAAGGGGTGAGGCACGGAGGAAGGTTCCCCTCACACCTCACCCCTTACGCCTCACGCTCTTACTTGATTGCGACGGCCTTGACCTCTTTGTAGGTCGTGTGGCCCTGGATGGCTTTCATGATCCCATCCTGCACGAGGGTGGTCATCCCGTCTTCCATGGCGGCCTTGAGCATCTCCTCGGTCTTGGCTTTGGCCTGAATCATCCGTTTCATCCGGTCCGTGCCGAGCAGCAGCTCGTGCAAGGCGACCCGGCCTTTGAACCCTGACTTGCCGCACTGGAGTTCCTGGACATTATCAGGCGCGGTCTTGGTTTCCATCACGTTCCTTGCTCGGGCTGGAGAAGGATCGGCAGGGCCGGCTCACGAGGGCAGGCCCTAAGGTCCCGCCACGTCAAACAGGAGTCGCCGCTGCTGATCAACCGCGTTAGCCTATGCACAGCAAAAACGACGACGATCTAGTAGCTTGCGCCAGGCCTCGGAGACAGGCATGCAGGCCCCCAACCATACCCCGAACTACTGGGTAAATCAAGAGGAGCCCTGGGGCAGCAGCGCGTGCGCCTCTTCGAGCACCTTGTCCGGAGGCCGCTTGCTCACCGCGCCGGACTTGCGGTGCTTCAGCTCCACGGTGCCTTGGGCCAGCCCCTTGTCGCCGATGATGAGTTGGAAAGGCGCCCCGATCAAGTCCGCGTCGTTGAATTTGACGCCGGCTCGCTCGTCGCGGTCGTCCCAGAGGACTTCCAGGCCCGCCTGCGTCAGCCTGTCGTACAACATCTGAGCGGTGTCGGTGACAGGCTTTGTTTGGCTCAGGGGAAGAAGGTGAATATGGAACGGAGCGATGGGGGTCGGCCAGATGATGCCCTTGGCGTCGTGGTTCTGTTCGATCGCGGCCGAGGCGGTGCGCCCCACGCCGATCCCGTAACACCCCATCACGGCCAAGGTTTCTCGGCCTTGCGGGTCTAAGAACGTGGCCTTCATGGACTGGCTGTACTTGATGCCGAGCATAAACACGTGTCCCACCTCGATGCCGCGGGCGACTCGGAGCAGCCCGCCGCCCTGGGGTGAGGGATCGCCGGCGCGGGCGTTGCGAAGGTCCGCAAACCCTGCGACGGTGAAGTCCCGCTCCCAGTTGGCATCGACGTAGTGAGCATCCACCTCGTTGGCGCCCACCACGAAGTTGCGCATGGCCTTGATGGCGTGGTCGGCCACGATCCGGGCCCCCGCAAGGCCGACCGGCCCGGCAAAGCCGACGGGAGCGCCGGTCACGGCAGTCACCCTGGCCGAATCAGCCAATGCTATGTCGGTTACTCCCAGCAATTTCTTGAGCTTGACCTCGTTGGCCTCGTGGTCGCCCCGCAGCAGCACCGCTACTGTGTCCTGGGCCGTGGTGTACAGGAGCGTCTTGACGAGTTGCTGCGGCGACACCTTGAGCAGAGCCGTCACCTCTTCGACAGTACGAGCGCCGGGGGTGGGCACCTTGCGAAGCGGCCGCGTCGGCTCGGTCGAGACCTCCGTGGGGGGCGGCACCTCGGCCCGCTCCACGTTGGCCGCGTAAGGGCCTGCTTCGGCATAGACGATGGTTTCTTCGCCGGTTTCGGCCAGGACCATGAACTCGTGGGAGGAGGTTCCGCCGATCAGGCCCGTGTCCGCCTCCACGGCGCGAAAGGTCAGGCCGCAGCGGGTGAAGATGCGCTGGTAGGCGTCATACATCTTCTGGTAGCTGAGCCTGGCCGAGGCTTCGTCCTGGTCGAAACTGTAGGCGTCTTTCATGATGAACTCGCGTCCGCGCATGAGGCCGAAGCGCGGACGGATCTCATCCCGGAACTTGGTCTGGATCTGGTAGCAGTTGAGAGGCAATTGCCGGTACGACCGGACTTCCCGGCGGATCAGGTCGGTGATCACCTCCTCGTGGGTGGGGCCGAGACAGAAGTCCCGCTCGTGCCGGTCCTTGAACCGGAACAGCTCTTTCCCGTAAAAGTCCCACCGGCCGGTCTCGCGCCAAAGCTCGGCCGGAGAAGCGATCGGCATCAGCAATTCCTGGGCACCGGCCCGATTCATTTCTTCCCGGATGATGGCTTCGACCTTGCGGATCACGCGGAGCCCGAGCGGGAGGTAGGTGTAGACTCCGGCCGCCACCTTGCGGATCATGCCGGCTCGGAGCAGCAAACGGTGGCTGACGGTTTCGGCCTCGCCCGGGTCTTCGCGGAGCGTCGGGATCAACAGTTGCGAGGTGCGCATAGTCGAAGCCTGATAAGTTTTCAGTTCTCAGTTTTCAGTAATCAGTTCGGAACTTTCTTAAACTGAAAACTGACAACTGATCACTGACAACTTAGTGCGAGATCAACCGCTCGATGTCGTTCCAGAAGGCGAAGACCATGATGCCGACGAGCAGGAGCAGCCCGACCTGCTGCGCGATCTCCCGTTGGCGCTCCCCCAACGGCTTGCGTAGAATCGCCTCGATGCCGAAGAAGAGCAGGTGCCCGCCGTCCAAAATGGGGATCGGGAGGAGATTCAGCACTCCAAGGTTGATGCTCAGGATGGCAATGAGAAAGACGATGCTGGCGACCCCCTGGGAGGCGGCTTCTCCCGACATGTTGGCGATTGTCAGCGGCCCGCCGATGTTCTTGCTGGAGATCTCGCCGGCCACCATCTTGTACAGGCCGACGGCGGTCAATTCGGTCCAGCCCCAGGTGGCTTGCACCCCCAGGAGCCCGGCCATGAACGGGTTCGAGGCCCTGATAATGGATCGGCCGGGCCCCGAAATCCCGATCTTTCCCACTTCCACCGGTTTGCCGTCCACCAGGGTTTTTTCGGCCATCGGGGTGACGGTCAAATCCACGAGCTGCCCGTCGCGCTGGACTTGGACGCGCAGCGGGCGGTTGGGGTTTTCCTTGACGAACCCCGTCATCTGCGACCAGGCCTGGATCGGTTGCCCTTCGATGCTGACGACCCGGTCGCCGTCCCGAAAGCCGGCCGCCATGGCGGGCGAGCCGCTCATCACAGCCGTGATCACCGGCGGCGTTTCCTCGATCCCGATGTGGTAGGTCACGACCTCCTTGCCGCCCTCCTTGATGGCCGTGGCGCCGGGCGTCACCATGAGGGTTTTGACCTGGTCGCCGCGCCGCACGTCCACGGTCAGGGGCCGGCCGTTGCTCTTCTGGATGGCGTCCTGGACCTCGTTCCTGGTGGAGATGTCCTTCTCGTTCACCCGAATGATCCGGTCGCCGACTTTCATGCCGGCCAGTTCAGCCGGCGAGCCCGGCTTCAAAGCCTCGACGGTTGGCGTGAGGTCGCGGAAGGTGGGGACGAACAGGGGCGCGCCCGTGGACAGCCATCCGGCAAAGATGAGATAGGCCAGAAGAAAATTGAAGCCGGGGCCGGCGGCGACGATGAACATCTTGCGCGGGAGCGTCTGGTGGGCGAACGACCGCCGCTGCTCGTCCTGCGTGAGGACTTCGGTCTCTTCTTCGCCGAACAGTTTGACGTAGCCGCCCAGAGGAACGGCAGAGACCAGGTACTCGGTTTCCCCGATCTGGCGCCCGGCCAGCTTCGGGCCGAACCCCAGAGAGAATTTCAGGACTCTGACGCCGACCCAGCGGGCCGCCAGGAAGTGGCCCAGCTCGTGGAAAGACACAAGCACGCCCAGCACGATTAGAAACCACCACACCTTCTGCGTGATCGCCCAAACAGCGTCCGGTGACCAGGCCCATGTACTCAACACGTAACAGACTCCTTTTTAAATTACTGTCAAGTCCGAAAGTCATCAGGTCTGAAAGTCGTCAAGTCTTCCGGACATGGACTTTATGACATGAAGACTTTACGACTTTTCGACTCTCGGCGCTATCGTGCGCGCGCGTGAACCAGCGCGTCGGCCTTTTCCCTGGCCCACCGGTCGGCGTCGAGGGCGTCTTCCAGCTCCACGACGGCATGGGGTTGGTGCGCTTCCATGGTGGCCCGGATCACCTCGGCGATATCCAGAAAGCCGATGCCTTCCTGGAGGTAGGCCGCCACCGCCACCTCGTTGGCGGCGTTCAGGGTGGCCGGCATGGTGCCCCCGATCCGGAGGGCCTGGTAGCCGAACCCGAGGCAGGGGAAGCGTTCGTGGTCCGGCGGGAAAAACGTGAGCTTGCCGATGCCGGCCAGGTCCAGGGACGGCTGGTCCAGCGGCAACCGCTCGGGATATTTCATGGCGTAGGAAATCGGCGTCCGCATGTCCGGTGTTCCCAGTTGCGCGATCACGGAACCGTCCCGGTATTCTACCAGAGAATGGATGATGCTTTCGCGGTGAACCAGGACCTCGATCTGCTCGGCCGGGACATCGAAGAGCCATCGTGCCTCCACGACCTCCAGGCCCTTGTTCATGAGGGTAGCGGAGTCGATCGTGATCTTGGCGCCCATCTTCCAGTTCGGGTGCTGCAGCGCCTGCTCCGGTTTCACCTGCTGCATCTGCTCGCGGGACAAGTTCCAGAGCGGCCCGCCGGAGGCGGTCAGGATCAGACGGCGAATGTCTTCCCGGCGATGGCCCTCCATGGATTGGAAGATGGCGCTGTGCTCGCTGTCCACGGGGAAAATCCGCAAGCCTCGCGCGCGGGCTTTCTCCTGCATGAGCTGACCGGCCATCACCATCGGCTCCTTGTTCGCCAGAGCCACCTGCTTGCCGGCTTCGATGGCGGCCAGCGTGGGAACGAGGCCGGCCCCGCCGACGATGGCCGAGATGACGAGGTCCGCCTGCGGCAGGCCGGCAACCTCCGCCACCCCTTTGGCGCCGGACAGGATCCGAACCGTCACGTCGCCGCACCGGGCGCGCAGCCTGGCTGCCGCCTTCTCGTCGGCCATGGCCACGGCGGCCGGCTTAAAGAGGCGAAGCTGCTCCTCCAGTTTGGCGTCATTGGTTCCGGCTGTGAGGCCGGCCACCCGAAACTGATCGGGGAACTTGGACACGATGTCCAGAGTGTTGGTCCCGATGGAGCCGGTGGAGCCCAGAATGACGATGTTTTTCATCTCGGCCTCGTGAACAGGCGGGCAAGAGGCAAGGGGCAAGGGGTAAGGAGTAAAAGGCAATGCCGCTGTCCTGATCCTGCAGTCCCTCTCGCCACTTGCCTCTCGCCTCTCACCCTTTGACGAGCGTCACGTAATAATAAAACGCTGGCGCGGTGAACAGGAGGCTGTCCAGCCGGTCCAGCATCCCGCCGTGCGCGGGAATCAGCGAGCCTGAGTCCTTCACGCCGGCGCTCCGCTTCAGGGCCGACTCAGCCAGGTCTCCCAGGACTCCTGCGCCCGTCAGCAAGAGACCGGTCGCGAGACAATCGGCCAAACTGAACGAGGGCAGGAACCAAAAGCGGGCCCCCACCGACACCAGGACAGCCAGCATGAGCCCGCCGATCAGGCCCTCCACCGTCTTGTTGGGGCTGATAACGGGAGCCAGTTTCCTGCGTCCCAGGCTTATGCCTGCGTAGTAGGCGCCGGTATCGCCCGCCCAGGTGATCAGCAACAGGAAGAAAATCAAGAACTCCCCGTTGGACAGCGCGCGGGTCAACAGCAGGCAGCCCATCGTCAGGCCAATGTAGAGGACTCCGAACAGCAGCACGGCCGAGTCCACGAGTCCCTGCGTGACCTCGCGAGGGGACACGAGGCGATAGGTCAGGACCACCGCCACGGCCAGGAGGAAGATCGACCGTTCCGAGATGATCCCCGGCCACTGGAGGCTTGCCAGCAGGAGCCCGGTCAACCCGAGTCCCAGTCCCGTGGCCGCCCGATCGGACCCTTCCCGGAAATGGAGCCGGTAGAACTCCGCCAAGGCGAGCAGGGCCGTGGCGGTCACGAGGACGAAGAACACGCTGGGGGGGAAATGTCGAACCAGAACGTAGAAAAGAGGAATAAAAACGAGGGCCGGATAGACGCGCCGTCCGTCGAGCCTCCTGACGGCCGATGGCGCCAGTTCCGGCCGGTTCGTCGTTTCTGCGAGGCCCACGGAACTCCGAGTCACAACCCGCTCTGCGGAGAGACGGTATCCGGCACCTGGCCGAATCGCCGCTCACGCTTTTGGTACTCGAGCAGGGCGAGCAGGCCCTCGCGCCGACGGAAGTCCGGCCAGAGCGTCGGGGTGAAGTACATTTCGGTGTAGGCCAGTTGCCAGAGGAGGAAGTTGCTGATCCGGGTTTCGCCGCTGGTTCGAATCAACAGGTCCGGGTCCGGGAGGCCTCGCGTGGAGAGGTAGCCTTCCAAGAAGGCCTCATCGATCATCTCCGGCTGGACCCGGCCGTCCTGGACGTCTTCCGCGAGGCTGCGCACCGCGTCCACGATTTCCGAGCGGCCTCCGTAGCTGAGCGCCACGTTCAACATCAATTTGTCGAGATGCGCGGTTTCCCGTTCCACCCTCCGGACCCAGTTGAGGGCGGTGGAAGGAAGTGAATCCACACGGCCGATGGCCCTGAAGCGGGCACCTTTCCTGATCAGCTCCTCCATTTCATTCTGGAGATACTGTTCCAGCAGCATCATCAAGGCGTTGATCTCGAGGGCCGGCCGTTTCCAGTTCTCCTGGGAAAAGGCGTAGATGGTGAGGGCACCGATGTCCAGGTCACGGCAGAGGGTGATGATCTCGCGGACCGATTTGATGCCTTCGGCATGGCCGGCGATGCGGGGAAGGCCGCGCAGCTCCGCCCACCGGCCGTTGCCATCCATGATGATCGCGATGTGCCGGGGCAGCAAGTCTGGATTCAGGAGCGCGAACAGTTCGTTGTCCGAGAGGTGATCGAGGTTGGTTTCAGCGCCCTTCGCCATGCGGTTCTCGCAACCCTTTCTGTGCCTGGTTATTCTAACGATCCGGTGGAGAATGGCCAGCGGCAGGCTCAGTCTACTCAGCCGGGGGTTAAAAAGTCAATATCCACGGGAAAAAACAGGGATTTGCGACGGGCTGTCCGTTGCGCCATTGGAAATGTATCAGTTATACTCACCGGCACGCGAGGGGAGGACTCGATTGTGACCATTCCAGATCAGGTGACGGATCTCGCCTTGTTTGGCTTCAGCGACCAGGCCGTCCGCCGCGCCCTGGGAAAGGTGAAAGTCGGCGAGGTGGATTATGCCGATTTGTACTTCGAATCCCGCCAGTCCGAATCGGTCTCGATGGAGGAGGGGATCGTCAAGCGTGCGGTGAAGAACCTGTCCCAGGGGGTCGGCGTCAGGGCCACGGCGGGCGAGAAGACCGGCTTTGCCTATTCCGACGAATTGACGCCGCGCGACCTGGAGATCGCGGCGGATGCGGCCCGCTACATCGCCAGCTCCCCGCACAGCGGCGCGCCGGTGCCGGCCACCCATCGCGAACGACCCGTGCGGGACCTCTATCCCATCGAGCCATCTGTCGCCGACATTGCCACCAGCGAGCGGGTGGACCTGCTCAACCTGATCGATGCGGAAGCCCGCCGCTATGACCCGCGCATTAAAAACGTCATGGCCTCCTTCAACCATGAGTACAAGCGCATCGTGGTGGCCACGACCGAGGGCCTGGTGGTGGGCGATGTGCAGCCGCTCTCCCGGTTGCAGGTCACCTGCATTGCGGAAGAGAACGGGAACCGGCAGATCGGCACCTTCGGCGGCGGCGGGAGAGTCGGCTTCGCCTTTTATCGAGAAGAAGACCGGTACCGTCACTATACGCGGGAAGCGGCCAGGCAGGCCATCTTGAATCTGAGCGCGGTGGAGGCTCCGGCCGGCGTGATGCCGGTGGTCCTGGCCGGCGGGTGGCCGGGCATCCTGCTGCACGAGGCGATCGGGCACGGGCTGGAAGCGGATTTCAACCGGCGCAAGACCTCCGCCTTTACCAATTTGATTGGGAAGCGGGTCGCCTCGGAAGTCTGTACGATCGTGGACGACGGCACGCTGGCGCTCCGGCGCGGGTCCCTCAATATGGACGACGAGGGGACGCCCACCAGCCGCACGGTCTTGATCGAGCGGGGCATGCTCAAGGGCTACATCACGGACCGCCTCAACGCCCGGTTGATGGGGATTCCACTGACCGGCAACGGGCGGCGCGAGGATTTTCAGAGCATTCCTCTGCCCCGGATGACCAACACCTTTATGCTGGCGGGGGAGTCGGACCCGCAGGACATCATCCGGTCGGTCAAGCGGGGACTCTACGCGGTTTCCTTCGGGGGCGGGCAGGTGGACATCACCAACGGCAAATTCGTCTTTTCGGCCAGCGAGGCCTACCTGATCGAGGACGGGGTCGTGACCAGACCGGTCAAGGGAGCGACCCTCATCGGCAGCGGGCCGGAAATTCTCACCAAGGTCTCGATGGTGGGGCATGACCTGAAGCTCGACGAGGGGATCGGCACCTGCGGCAAAGACGGGCAATCGGTGCCGGTCGGCGTGGGATTGCCGACGATACGCATTGACGAGATTACGGTCGGAGGAACCCAGGGATAGGGAAATGAGGAGCGAGGGTGGGCGGACCGACCTTATGCTCGCGCAACGCGCGGCCTCAGAAGGCCCTCGTTGGACGCGCGCAGTAAAGGCCAGTCCGCTCCCCCCTCATGGATGCCACCGGCCCCTCTTTTGAGAGGGGGGAAGAAAAGGAAAGAAGAAGTAATGCATACCTCCTTTACCTCAACGTTTGATGAATAACGACTAACGGATGACCGATTCCGACTACAAGCAGTTGGCCGTTGACATGCTGGCCCAGGCGAAGAAGAAGGGGGCCACGGAAGCCGATGTGGTGATCGCCGACGGAGAAAACTTTTCCGTCCAGGTGCGGCTGTCCACAGTGGACCGCCTGACCAAAGCGAGGGAAAAGCGGCTGGGGCTCCGGGTCTTCTTCGGCAAACGGTCGGCCAGCGCCGCCACCTCCGATTTCTCATCCGATTCCCTCGAACGGGTGGTAGCCGACACTTGCTCTCTGGCTTCCGCCGTGGCGGAGGATGAGGTATCGGGACTGCCGGCCGAAAACCTGCTGGCGCGGGACCAGCCGGATCTGGATCTCTATGATCAGGCCACCCTCTCGACCGAGCAGCAGATCGATCTGGCGCGTCGCGCCGAAGCGGCGGCGTTGGCCGAGGACTCCCGCATCACGAACTCGGAAGGGGCCGACTTCAATTCGTCCGCCGGTCGCGTCGTCCTGGGGAACAGCCACGGGTTTCTGGGGGAATACCGCAGCTCCAACTTTTCCGTGTCCGTGTCGCCGGTGGCCTCCGAGCCGGGCGGCGGCATGCAGCGGGACTCCTGGTACGCGGTGCAGCGGAAGTTCGCGCGTCTGGCCAGTCCCGAGTCGGTGGGACGGGAGGCGGCCAAGCGGACGGTGCGCCGCCTGGGTGCCAGAAAAATCACGACCAGAAAAGCTCCGGTGGTGTTCGATCAGGAGATGGCCGCCAGTCTCTTGGGCAACCTCTGCAGCGCTGCCTCGGGCTACTCGCTCTACAAGGGGACGTCGTTCCTGATCGGACAACTGGGGAAGAAGCTGGCGCCGGACTTTGTCACCGTCTATGATGACGGCCGCATGGCCGGCGGCTTGGGGTCCCGCCCCTTTGACGGGGAGGGGCTGGCGACAAGGAAGACGATGGTGGTGGAGCGAGGCGTGCTGACCAGCTTCTTGCTGGACAGCTATTCCGGACGCAAGCTGGGCCTGGCCTCGACCGGCAACGCCTCCCGAGGCATCGGGGAGAACCCGTCGGTAGGGCCGACCAATTTTTATCTGGTGCCGGGAACGGTGAGCCCGACCGAGATCATCCGGTCCGTCCGCGAAGGGCTCTACGTCACTGAGCTCATCGGGTTCGGCGTCAATATGGTCACGGGCGATTATTCGCGCGGCGCGGCCGGTTTCTGGATCGAGAACGGGGAGCTGGCCTACCCGGTGGAGGAAATCACGATCGCCGGAAACCTCACAACGATGTTCGCCGATATCGAGTCGGTGGGCAATGACCTGGAGTTTCGAGGCCGGATCGCCTCCCCCACGTTGAAGATCAGGGAGATGACGATCGCGGGAAACTAGGAGCATATGGCATATAGCTTATGGCGAATGGTTTGTTTGAATGAAATCAGGCGCCTGCATTCTTGCCATATGCCATAGGCCATTAGCTCTTCGATTTGGAGGAAAGCCATGGCAGAACAGTTCAGTGACAAAGACCTCAAAGAGTTGATGGTGAGCTACCCCAGCGAAGGGGTCACAGTACGCGCCTACATGGTAGGGCCCCAGGCCAGGGGGCCACGCGCGGCCATCATCGTGGTGCAGGAATGGTGGGGCCTTAACGACCACATCAAGGATGTCGCCAGACGGTTGGCCAGAGAAGGGTACGTGGCGATTGCACCGGACCTCTACTCCCGCCTCGGCAACAAAGTCACAGCGGACTCGAGCGAGGCCGGAAAGCTGATGAGTACGCTCAAGCAGGAGGATGGGCTCAAGGATTTGAACGCGACGGTCGCCTACCTCAAGACCGTCGATGGAGTGGACGCCCGCCGCATCGGGGTGACCGGCTTCTGCATGGGCGGGTCCTATGCGCTCATGCTTCCCTGCGTCAACCAGGCGATCAAGGCGGCGGTGCCCTTCTACGGCCAGGTGCCGAACCCGGACCATCCGCTCAAGGACCTGGCCGCCCCCGTCCTCTATATCTACGGTGAGGACGACGGCTGGATTACCAAGGCGGATGTGCAGCGGCTGGCGAACGCGCTCAAAAAGTACGGCAAGGTGGGTGAAATCAAGACCTACCCGGACGCGCCCCACGCCTTCTTCAACGACACCAGGAAGGACGTGCACAAACCTTCAGAGGCCAAGGACGCGTGGATGCGGGCGATTGCATTCTTCAAGCAACACCTCGGCGCATAGGGCTGCGCCAGTCGGAAAGTCGTCAAGTCCGAAAGTCATCAAGTCGTTCGGACGGGACTTGAAGACTTTCTGACTTTCAGACTTTGCGACTCGAAATTGTTAAGGAGTTTCAATGCCACTTGATGCCGAACTTGGAAAGAAAATGCTCCAGTTGATTACCTCTCGCTATGATCAGCGGGAGTGGCGGAAGAAAATCGAAAAGACCTTGAGCCTGCCGGTAACGGGCGTAAGCGATGAGGTCCAGCGGGCGCTGTTCCTGTACCTCAAACACGGGTTGAAGGCCTACAAGTCGAGACGTGCCGACCCGGACTCCTGGATCGTCGGAGGCTATGCTACGAAGGAGGTCATCGAGCGAGCCAAGTACAATCCCACGGCCGTCGGTCCGTCGATCACCAAGGAAGACGTTTCGATCCTCGGCACGGACCCGGGCTCCGACGTGGATGCAGTCTGGTGGGACGACATGCTGGTGGCCTGGTTCGAAGAGCCGGAAGAGCCGCAAGAAGAAGGAAAAGAAGAAGCGACAGAGGAAGCCAAGACAGACGAAGAAGAACCCACCGCTGCTTCCGACAGCAAAAAGGCCGAAGCCTAACCCGGGTTATTTATGAACGAACCTCGAATAACCCGCCCTTGCGGGCTTCGACTCCGGCCCTTCGGGCCTTCGCTCAGGGTTAGCCCGGGTTAGCCTTGAGCAAGGTGCGTCAGCACCGTGTCGAAACCTGAGAGAGCGCATCTAGCGATCTCTCAGGCGGTTATGAGCGAAAACGCAGTCTTCGCGAATAATCCGGGCCAAGCCTCGGCCTTCTGGCACTCCCTTCTCAAAGTCAACGCCAGACAGCGCGACCGAGTGCTGTTCCAACTTAGTGAGCCACATTCGCTGGCCTCCCCCTCACCCGCCCCTCTCCCCTTTGAAGGGGGAGAGGACAAAGGTGAGGGGGCGAGGACTTTGCTGCAAATAGTTTGGACGGCACTAGGAGCCAAACAGATCCATCTGTGCCTGCTGCGCCTGTTGAGCGGTTGCCGGTTGACGCTCGGAAGAAAGGTCGGCTGAAGCGGAGGGGGCCGATTCCGGCTCAGCGGCGAGCCGGTCAAGGTAGGCCTTGAGCTTCCGAAAATCCTCCTCCAACGGTCCTCGGAGGTTGCCCTGGTGCAGGGCGGCCGCCGGGTGCAGGAGGGGAAACAGCACAAAGTCCTTCAAGCGGATGGCCTGCCCACGGACCTTGGTGATCCCCACCTTCTTCTCCAAGAGCGTTTGCGTCGCCCAGTTGCCCAGCGAGCAGACCACCTTCGGCTTGATCAAGTTAATCTGTTGCATGAGGAATGGCTTGCAAGTATCCACTTCATCAGGCTCAGGATCACGGTTGTTCGGCGGGCGGCAGTTATGGCTAACGATGCCTGCCACAATATAGGATTCATCTTCCTCCACGCCGATGTTGTAGAGTGGAAAAGCACGGCGAGTATGCCGGCGCTCTATCTTCGTGGCGATCGCTTCGACGAAGACATACTCGCCACGATGATTCTTCAGTATCCGCTCAAGTAGGCCTCGCACCATGTTCGGGTGGCGGACCACTTCCTGCCACCAGACATTGAGCACCAAATGGCTGTGCTGTTCCGCCGTCTCATCTTTTAACAGAGCGCGAGTCTGTGCATCTCGATTGGAAAAAGCCGGACCGCGGACTTCGATCAGTATCTTCTCTTCCGGTAGGCAGAAGTCATAGGTAAAGGCAGAACCTGGAAGAGCGAAATGGTGGATGTGCGGAACTCCCATGTCTTGCAAAATGGCCTTTAGTTCTTCTTCTCCATAACCAATGGGATGCTTGCCGTTCCCTTCATTGATTTTCTTGGCAATGGCGATACGGCCCCGATAGCGTTCCTCGGCTGTCATCCGCTGGATCTTGGCGACTCCCGCAGCGACCAACTCGCGGGTACGTTCATTGGCCCTGGCCGTGATTGCCAAAGGATCGCGGAGTCCCTCGGCGTACTGTTGCGCCATCGTTCGGCGGATTTTCTCTCTGGTTTCCTGGCTATGGAAGATTCGCCGGTTATGGCATGCAAAGCTGCAGGTGCGATACGTCCTCTGCTCGTAGCGGTTGTATCGGACGAAGTAGGCCTTGCCGCAGACTTCGCAACGATCACCGAGCGCCGTCATGTGATCACCCGGCTGAATATCGCAGGCGACCTTCCACGTTCCATTGATCAAGAACGGGTGATCGGGGGTGACAGTAATATGAAGGGGCCTGCCCTCGTTCTGTGGACGAATCGTGATCCGAACCACTTCGCTGTCTTTCGGCAGAACCTCCTGAGGGCGAATATAGATGACTTTGCGAAAGCGTCCGGCATGGGTGAGTACCAAGTCACCAACCCTGATATCTTTGATGGGTTTGTATCCATCAGACGTATAGATAAGCACCCGCGGGCTAATGAAGCACTTGATCACGTTGGCGATATAGACCTCGGAGCGGGAGAGGCCGGCCGACTGCAAGAGTTCGTTCAACAGCTTGCCGGCTGCGCCGACGAAAGGTTCCCCTTGCTGGTCCTCGTAAAAGCCGGGGGCCTCGCCGACGAACATGATCGAGGCCTGGGGATTGCCGGTTCCGAAGACCACCTGGGTCCGGCCCAGCTTGGACAGTTTGCAGAGCTTGCAATTGTAGAGCGAGGCGCCGAGTTCCTGGAGGGTCATGCTCTGCTCGAAGAAGAGTGGTGTGGACAGCGTAACCAGGTCGCATCTTAGTCAGGGGGTGGGAGCTTGTCAACGGGGGCGGAAGGAGTAAGCAAGCGGGTGGACATTTTTAGACAGAAAGGCTACTTTCCGGGACAGCTAGTTCTGGGAAGTAGCTTTCTTTCTGGATTCTGGCTAAACTTCTCACAGCTTAGCTGTGTAATCCGTCTTTTACCTGACTGTTGATGATTGAGCCCTACAAGCGGGTGTACGTTTCTCGCGTTAGTTCATTCATGGCGAGATAAAACGATGCCCCCAACTCTCATCGAAAACCCGGTCATCAACTCCCCCTTCGCTGAACCTGAACAGCACTTCCGCTTCTGACCCGCCCCCTGTAGTTGTACCACTGACCATGTGACTCACGCACAACGCGGGGCGACAGTTTCCGGGGCCGGCGGCCGATAGCCCAGGGCACTATGCGGTCGAATCCGGTTGTAGGTTTGCCGCCACCGCTCCACCAGGACCTGCACCTCCCAGAGTGTCTCAAACAGTTCTCGATTCAACCGGGCATCCCGCAACCGACCAGTGAAGCTCTCGATATAGCCGTTCTCCCACGGACTGCC
>VGXG01000031.1 GCA_016873395.1 Nitrospira sp.
CAAAAGATTGTTGCTGATCAGGCCAAGGTGCCCGCGGTTGATCCGACCCTGCTCGATCTTCCGAATGTCCTGCTTGAGAATCCGGACGAGACAGTGAAAGCCGAGTACGTGTGGGTGCCTTTGCTGAGCCCCATCTATCTTGGGGCAAGTCCCGTTCCAGGCTTCTGGTGCCTTCGTACTGTCACGGATCCGGGCGCCGCCTTGAAAGACTATCTCGGTCGGCACCTGGGACAGGTGGTGATCGGAGGCCGGCCGTGGCGTTACGATCCGCTCGGACCCCTGCCCTCCAATGCCCAGGCAGGGTGGGGGCGCCTCTTACGGAACGGGAACCCGTTCCAGGAGCGGGTCTTGCGCCTGCAGCAAGCTCTGAGCCAACCGAGAGTGTCTCACGGTCAGTCGGTGCCCGTTGCCGGTCACACGGTCACAGGAAACGGACGCGCGAGTGGCCGGCGATAATCCCTCCTCCAAGACTGAGCCGGATTTCAAGAGTCAGGATCGGCCTTCCTCTTCCCTGGTCACCTTCATCCATTACCTCGTCGTTGCCCTGTTGGTGGCGGGAGGGCTGGCCTACTGGGCCCTGAAGCCGCCCACCTTGAACCCGATGGCCGATCCCAGGGCGGCGGAGGCGATGGCGCTGGTGCAGACCCATCGGGCCCAACGCGCCCCGACGCTCTTACAGGCGCTTTCGGATCGGGTGCAGAGAATCGCGGCCAGAGGCCAAGGGGTCAAGCTGGGGGAATGGACGGTTGAGCCCCAGAAAGGCAGAGAGGACACCTACCTCGTGAAGGTGTTCGTGCGGGAAGAGGGGGCCAGACAGTGGTTTGAGCGGGAATATGTGTGGCGGGTGGATCTCACCAAGCGGTCCGTGGTTCCTCTGTCAATGCCGGCGGAAGATTTGATGCCGTTCGGCGAAGCGGGCCCATTGAAGCGGGGAGACGATCCTGCTGGTCTCTGAGTCAAGTCTGTTTCTTATCTGAAGCGAGCGGAAGCATGACGCGAATCTCATTGTCCCGCACCTCCACCGGATAGCAGGTCACCTTGAAGTCCGGGTTCTCCGGCCTTTCTCCAGTCCGTACGTTGAACCGCCACCCGTGCCAGGGACATTCGACGATCTCGCCCTGGAGGGTCCCTTCTCCCAAAGGGCCGCCTGCATGGGGACAGGTGTTGTCCAGCACGTAAATCGTCCCCTCAACGTTAAAGAGCGCGAGGCCATACCCATCGACCTCGACCGACAAGCAATTTCCCGGATCCAGATCTGTTGCTTTGGCAACGGGGACGGGCTTTGGCATGGCTTTGTTCGACTCCGAAAACGGGCTCGGAGCGGGCTAGTCTACAGGGCTGATGCTTGGGCTGCAAGCCGATTCACCTGCTTGATTTGCCCGGAAGGCTTGAATTCCATAGAGGGCTTATGGCATAGAGTATGCACATAAGCGGGCCGGCTGCGGTGTTGTTGGAACTGGCAGGAGCCTAGAGGGACGGATGGAGCTGACGCTACTACTGAACTCGACCTATGAGCCGCTGAGGGTGGTCCACTGGAAAAAGGCCATCACGCTGCTCTGGCAGGAGAAGGTGGAGGTCCTGGAAGTTTATGATCGGGAGATCCAGGGCGTCTCGATCTCCATCAAGCTCCCGGCCGTCATGCGCTTGCTCCGGTTGGTCCGGCTGAAGGACAGCCACAGGGCGGTCAAGTTCTCGCGGATCAACATTTTTACGCGGGACGGCTATGTCTGCCAATACTGCAACCAGAAATTCAAAACTGAAGATTTGACCTTCGACCATGTCCTGCCCATTGCGAAAGCAGGGCGGAAGACCTGGGAAAATATCGTCACCGCCTGCTGGCGCTGCAACAACCGGAAGAGCGGCCGGACGCCGGAAGAAGCCGGCATGAAGCTGGTCAGGAAGCCGGTGAAGCCTCGGTGGAATCCCGTCATCACCATCACGATCGGGATCAGGAACGCGCCGGAGAGTTGGCGGGATTATCTCTACTGGAATGTGGAGTTGGATGACGATCTGCCGGAGCGCTAGAGCAGGATGTTGAAAATGGCCCCCAACTTTGTTCTCATCACCCATTGCACGAGGGCAGGCAATGGGTACCCGTCGAACCCTCAACGTACTTCTTCAGTAGGCCTTGTCGATCGTAATCTCCACTTCTTTTGAGCCGACCAGCGTCGGGTTCTTTTCAAACTGCCCTTCAAGATCGCCCGGCTGAGGAGGGCCCGCCTGTCCGTCCTTATCCAGCCTGGCCAGGACATTGACCATTCCACGCAGTTCCGATCCTTCCACCATCACATCTTCATTGGTGAGCTCGAACGAAACGGGGAATTGAGGCCGGTCGATCCGCTTGACCGCGATCGGGCGGGGCATGCCCTGCGGGCGGCGGACGATCACAAACAACACGTCGGTTGGGCGTACCTTCGAAGCCAGCTCAGAAGCAATAGTCACCCGGCCGGCGATGATGCCGTGCTCACCCGGCTTTTCGCAGCCATGCGCCAGGCCCAGCCAGGCGGCAATGCCGGCCAGCGCGATCACCCCCCCGGCCATTCCGATCACTTTCATCTGGTCGTTCGCCACAGGTTTTCCTTTCCGGTCATGCCTTTAACCTTGAAGCGGAGGCTGCGTCGTGCAAGGCCATCGCGGCGGCCATTATACAAGCGGGAGATGGAAAATGGGAGGGGAACGTTTACCGGCAGAGGCGCCTGATGTATCATACGGCGCGCGACAGAATGCCTGGTCCGAAAGTCGCAAAGTCTTCACGTCGAACGTCTTCGGACTTGATGACTTGATAGACTTGATGACTTGTGACGGTTTTATCTGAGAGGAAGACATGGCGAATCCTGGTTTTCAACTCTCCCTGGACGTGAAGGGCCTATCCTGCCTGGTCTTGGGCGGGGATGATGAGGCGGCCGAAAAGGTGCAGCGGCTGCTGGATGCGGGGGCCAAGGTGACGGTCGTCAGCCCGACATTGAACGACACCCTGCGGAAGCTGACTGCCTCGGCGAAAATTCTGCATCGCGTGCGTCGGTTCCGGGAAACCGACGCCCAGGGCGTGGTCCTGATGATCAACACCTTGCGGGATGATCCGGACTTCTCCCGCTCGCTTCTGGAATTGGCGCGTAAGGAGCGCTTTCTTCTCTGTTCGGTGGATCAGCCGGAAGCCTCCAACGCCTTTCTGCCGGCCGTGGTGAACAGCGGCCACCTGCGCGTTGCAGTCAGCACGAGCGGGGTGTCGCCGGCGCTGGCCAGCCGCCTGCGGCAGGATTTTGAACAGGTCTTTGGCGAAGAGTTCCGGCTGTTCCTGGACTGGCTAGCCGCCATCCGCGATGAAACCAAAGGGGCGGAGCCGGATGCGGAGGCGCGCCGGGCCACATTGCGAGAGACAGTGAACGGCTTCAAACTGACCGGCAAGCTCGACTATCCGAAGGCCTGGAAGGAAGAACGGGCCAAGCAACAGACGTGAAAGGGAATTGACTCATTGAGGATTGAATCATTGGATCATTGACTGAATCGATGAATCAATCACTCAATAACTCAATGAATCAATTATTTTAAGGGGGAACGATGGTTCTATTGGAATTCAGCATGAGCCCCCTGGGCAAGGGGGAGAGCGTGGGGAAATATGTGTCGCGGTCGCTGGATCTCATCGACAAAAGCGGGGTGGACTACCGGCTCAACCCGATGGGGACGGTTCTCGAAGGGGAGTGGGACGACGTCTTCGGCGTGGTGCGGAAATGCTACGAGCGGATGAAAAAAGACTGCAACCGTATCTCCTGCACGATCAAGGTGGATTACCGCAAAGGATACAAGGGGCGCCTGTCCGGCAAGGTTGCCAGTGTGGAGAAGCATCTGAAGCGAAGATTGAAGACATGATATGTCAGGGAGTCGGACAGTTGCGAAGGACGGAAATGGGGTGGCATGGCCGTTCGCTCCAGCGCCTCTCGGAGCGGCCCTTCCGGACTTTGCCAGGTGGAAGCCTTCGGAAATTCCTTCGCAGACTCAGTCAGTTTCCGCTTTCCTCCCTGGCAAAGTCTCGGTGGGCGCCCCGCTCCTCCGGCGAATTTCGCTCTTGACCATGCCACCCCATCCCTTCAAGCCGAAACAAAAGTTAAAAATGGGGCGGCGACGGGCCGCTTGTAGGCCCGTCGCCGTTTTATTAATTGGGCTTTCGAGATGTCGGGCGGGGACCCCACCCGGCATCTGGAGAAGGAAAGCCGGTACTGACCACCGCACCCTGGTCGAAGACCAGGGCGACGAGAATACCGGAAGGCTTCCGCTCCAGACTGCCGTGGAAGGGGTGCCGCGGAGGCTCGTAAGCGGAAGGGCGCAGGCCAGCCGGCGCGGGCTGCGGGGGAGTGGCTTAGAACACCGAGAACTTGAAGAATTTGGTGGGGTTCTTCTTCACTTCCGCGACCAGTTCTTCCACTTCCGTCAGCAACTTGTCGGCCCGGACGTAGAGCTCATCCTGCGTCACCAGCTTTCCCATCGTTCCTTGGCCGCTCTCCACCTTCGCCAGCAACTGCTCCCCCCGCGTGGTGAAGCTCTCCAGCCGTCTGTAGAGGGTGGGGTCGGCCAGCTTGACTAACGTGCCGTTCTGGTCGTTCAACTTGGTGGCCAGCGCCGTCAGTTCCTTCACCGCCTGGTTGGCGCGGGCATAGAGTTCCTTGTCCGTCATCAGCCGGCCGATCGTCCCGTCCCCGTGGTCGACCTTGTCCAGGAGCTTCAGGCTCTTTTGGGAGACGGCTTCCAGGTTGTCGATCACCTGCTTGGAGCGGTCGTAGAGGGCCGGGTCGGAGATCAGCTTGCTGGCCGTGCCCTGTCCCTGGCTGATGCTGAGGAGGATCTGCTGCATTTCTTTGATCGCTTCGTTCACGTTCGCGATGGTCGCGGTGGCGCTGGTCGCGACGCTGGTCAGATCGGCTTCGGCCCGTCCGGCCAACAGGCTGTCGGGGGGCAGCGGGGGCTTGGTGGGGGTCCCCGGCAGAATCTCCAGGAACTTGTCTCCCAGCAACCCCATAGGCCGGATGTAGACCGTGGCATCCTCGCGGATGTGCTGGGCCACGCTCTTCTTGACCCTGAACGTGATTTCCACGTCTGGGGAGTCCCGGGCGATGGCGATCTGATGCACGTTGCCGATGTCCACCCCGTTCATCCGGACCGGTCCGCCGACCTTGAGCCCCTGGGTATGGGTCACGACGGCGCGGAACCGCGTCTGGCTGCTGAGCAACCCCATGCCCTGTTCCAGGTTCATGATCATCACGATCAGGATGGCCAAGGTTCCCAGGACGAGGAGCCCGACCTTGACCTGTGACCAGGCAAGCTGTCTCTGTCGGCTCATGCGTGCCCTCCATACCAACCTTCGGTTGAGCCGCCGCGTTCGATCAACTCGCGGCGGATAGTTACTTTGCCACCAGTGAGATATGGACGGTCATCGACGTCATCATAACAGGTCCGCCTGCTGGCGAGCCACACCCTCGTCGCCTTTGGGCTGCGGACGCCATTCCGACGGCATGCTGCCGGGATCAAGAAATTCCCTGATCGCCGGGTTGCCGGAGTGCCTGATCTCGTCCGGCGTCCCGTCGAAGAGGACCCGCCCCTTGATGATCATCACGATATGATCCGCCACCTGATAGGCGGTCTCGAGATCATGGGTGACCACCACTTGCGTGACGCCCTTGGTCTTGAGTTTCTGGATCAGGCGGCTGACCATGCAGGTGTTGATCGGGTCCAACCCCGCGGTCGGCTCGTCGTAGAGCAAGACCTTGGCTCCGCTCGCCAAGGCTCGCGCGATGCCCACCCGTTTGCGCATCCCGCCGCTCAGCTCGGCCGGCATCTTCTCCGGCGTATCCTCGAGCCCGACGAACTTGAGGCTCTCCTGCACGGTCTGTTCGATTTGCTCATCTGACAACAGGCGCCCGTGCTCCCACAGGCGATAGCCGACGTTCTCACGGACGGTCAGCGAGTCGAACAAGGCGGCGTTCTGGAACACCATCGCCATCTCCTGTCTGATCCGGAACATCTCTCGTTCGGCGAGGTGGGAGATTTCCTGTCCTTCGATCCGAATCGACCCCCGGTCGGCCCGGTAGAGCCCCAAGATCAATCGCAGAATGGTCGTTTTGCCGGAGCCGCTCCCGCCGAGAATGACTCGCGTCTTGCCCGGCTGCACGTCGAGCGACACGTCCTTCAGGATCAGGCGATCTCCAAGGGTCAGCCAGACGTGATCGAGCGTGATCATGGACGGCTTGGTTTCGTTCACCAGGAGTAGGCCATGAACAACTTGGTGATGAAAAAATCGCTCATCAGGATCAGGATCGATGAGGAGACCATCGACCGGGTCGTCGAGAGGCCGACGCCGACCGTGCCGCCGCTCGTGTAGAATCCCGCGTAACAGCCGACCATTGCGATGATGAACGCGAACACGATTGGTTTCACCAGGCCCAAGATCAGGTCGTGCGCATGCAGCGCCTCAAACGCCCAGGTCCAATAGAAATACGAGTCGATGGCCAGGTAGAGCCGGGCCACCAGCCATCCTCCCAGGATCGCGATGGTGTTGGTGATGATCGTCAGGATCGGGATCATGAGGAGACAGGCGGCCAGCCTGGTTGCGGCCAGCTTCTGGATCGGATCGGTGCCCTCCGCCCGCAGCGCGTCGATCTGTTCGGTGACCTGCATCGAGGCGATCTCGGAAGCAATGCCGGTGCCGACGCGGCCCGCGATCATCAAGGCCGCCAGAACCGGTCCCAGTTCCCGCACGACGGAGGTGCTGATCAGGCTCGACACGTAGATCGTGGCCCCGTAAGGCTCGAGCTGGACCGCCCCCTGGAGGGCCAGCACCATGCCGGTGAACAGGCCGGTCAGCACGACGATGAAGAGGGAGCCGACCCCGATGCGGTCGAGCTGGATCACCGTCTCGCGGACGTACCAGGGAGGACGGACGAGACCCGCCACGGTCTGGGCGCAGAGGAAGGTGAATTCCTGCACGACCAGCACATAGCCGATCAATTTGGACTTGATGTTGAATGACGCGGATATCACGCTTTGTGGTCTTTACAGGGTGATGAGCCGACGATGCCGCCTCATTATAGGTGATGGGACCGGCAAGAACAACGGGAGCGGCGATCGCGCCCCACCTGGTGGGGAGGCAAGACCCTCATGGCCAAGTTCTCACCGATAGACGCGGGGCACGCGAGGTCCGATCGCGCAGAGGACTTCGTACGGGATCGTATCGGTCCAGGCCGCGACCTCCGCCGCCGAAATCTGCGCCTCGCCCTGCCGTCCGATCAAGACGACTTCATCCCCCACGGCAGCCGTCGGCAGACACGTCACATCCACCATCGTCATGTCCATACAGACCCGGCCGACGATGCCGACGCGAGAGCCCTTGATCAGGACCTGCCCACGGTTGGAGAGCAACCGGCTATAGCCGTCGGCATAGCCGATCGGCAGGATGGCAATCCGCGAAGGACGGGATGTCCTATACGTCCGGTTGTAGCTGATACTTTCTCCCTGGCCCAGATTCCGGATCTGCACCACTCTCGTGCTCAGGGTCAAGATCGGCGTGAGCAAAGCCGGCTTGTGATCGGCGAGATTGGATGAAGCGGCAGTGTCGGCCGGCAACGACTGATAGCCATAGAGCATGAGGCCGGGCCGGACCATGTTGAAATGGGCCGAGGGATGGCGGAGGATCGCCGCGCTGTTCGCCGCGTGGAAAAAGGGAACCGAAAGGCCGGCTGCCTCAACCTGGCCGACCACCGACTGAAATCGCGCGATCTGGATCCTGGTGTAGTCCGGATCGGGACCATCCGCATCGGCCAGGTGCGTCATGAGCGCGTCAGCCTTCAGCGGACCCTTGAACGACGGTGACTGGAGAAGGGACAGGACTTGATCGGGCGCGAGGCCCAAGCGGCCCATCCCGGTGTCCACCTTGATGTGCACGGGATAGGGCTCCGGCCGTGAGCGGGCCAGCGAGGCGAGCCGGTCGGCGATCGCGGGATCGTGCACCACGGGCGTCAGTCCGGCGGCGAGGAGGTCCGGCAGTTGATCGGGAAACAAGGCGCCCATCACCAGGATCGGCCCCTGGATGCCGGCCTCCCGCAGCGTGATGCCCTCCTGAATGGTGGCGACTCCGAATCGAGAGACGCCGAGTTGAGCCAGCCGCTTCGACACCGCCACCGCGCCGTGTCCATAGGCGTCGGCCTTCACCACCGCGAGGATCTCGCAGGAGGCGGGGATGGACTGCCGAGCGACGGTCAGGTTGTGGGCGAGGGCAGCCAGGTCGATCGTGGCGAGAGTCGGGGAATCGTGGGAGAGGGATGAAAATCGGTTGGGCACGCGGCTACCTTAGATTTCTAAGATTTCTTCCTCCTTCTTCTTGAGAACCTGGTCCACCTTCTGCACATACTGATCCGTCATTTTCTGAACCTCCGCTTCCGCCTTGCGCAGGTCGTCCTCGGTGAGCTTGCTCTCCTTGTGGAGATGCTTGAGTTCCTCGTTTCCCTCCCGCCGGATATTCCGCAGCACGACTTTGCTGTCTTCCCCGTGCTTCTTGCAGACCTTGATGAGGTCCTTGCGCCGCTCCTCGGTCAGGGGCGGGATGGGGAGACGGATCAGCTTCCCGTCGTTGGACGGCGTGAGACCGAGCCCCGAGGCGAGCAGCGCCTTCTCGATGTCCTTGATGAGGGACGGCTCCCACGGTTGTACCGTGATGAGGCGGCTGTCCGGCACTCCGAGGTTGGCGACCTGCTTGAGGGGGGTGAGAGTTCCGTAGTAATCGACTTTGACGCTGTCCAGCAAGGCGAGGGAGGCACGGCCGGTCCGCAAGCTCCCCAATTCCCTCTTCAGATGTTCCACCGCGGCTTCCATGCGTTCAAGCACTTTCTGTTTGGTCGCGCTGGCCATGGGAGTGCCCCCTTCTGCCTCATCGGCTGGCTGCGGTCACCAGGGTGCCGATCTTGTCGCCCTGGACCACGCGGGTGAGGTTCCCCGGCGACTTGAGGTTGAAGACGATCAGAGGAAGGTTGTTGTCCATGCAAAGCGAGATGGCGGTCGAATCCATGACCTTTAAGTTCTTGTTGATGATGGAGAGGAACGGCAGCTCGGCGAACATCTTCGCCGTCGGGTGCGTGACCGGGTCCGCCTCATAGATGCCATCCACCTTCGTGCCTTTGATGATCACCTCTGCGCCGATCTCCATCGCCCGGAGCACGGCGGCGGTGTCGGTGGAAAAGTAGGGATTGCCTGTTCCGCCGGCGAAGATCACGACCCGTTTTTTTTCCAGGTGGCGGATCGCCCGCCGGCGGATGTACCCTTCCGCCAACTGGTGCATCTCGATTGCAGACTGCACGCGGGTGGTGACGCCTTTGCGCTCCAGCGCGTTTTGGAGGGCCAGTGCGTTGAGCACGGTGGCGAGCATCCCCATATAGTCGGCCGAAGCCCGCTCCATCCCCGTGGCGCTGGCGGCGATCCCGCGAAAGATGTTGCCGCCGCCGATCACGATGGCCACCTCTACGCCGAGCGAGGCGACGATCCCGATCTCGTCCGCGATGGCGTCCAAGACCGCCGGCTGAATCCCGTAGCCCTGTTCACCGGCCAGGATCTCGCCGCTGATCTTGAGGAGAATCCGCCTGTACTTGGCGGAGTTCATTCGTGACCCAACTGGTAGCGTATGAAACGTCTCACCGAGATATTCTCGCCGATCTTCGCGACTTTTTGGGCCAGGAGGTCCTTGATCGTGACGGTGGGATCCTTGATGAAGACCTGCTCCAGCAGGCAACTTTCCTGGCAGAACTTTTCCAGCTTGCCTTCCACGATCTTGGGCCAAGCCGGCTCCGGCTTCCCCATTTCCTTGGCCTGCGCCAGATAGATCTGTTTTTCCTTCTCGATGAGCGAAGGCGGAATGTCCTCGCGCTTGACGAAGGAGGGGCTGGAAGCCGCGATCTGGAGGGCCACGTCCTTCACCAAGGCCTGGAATTCCTCGTTCCGGGCCACGAAGTCCGTCTCGCAATTCACCTCGACCAAGACTCCGATGCGGCTGCCTGGGTGGATGTACGCGCTGATGATCCCTTCGTTGGTTTCGCGGCCGGCCTTCTTCTGGGCGGCCGCCAAGCCTTTCTGACGCAGGTGCTCGATGGCTTTTTCGACGTCGTTGCCGGATTCCACCAGCGCCTTCTGGCAGTCCAGAATCCCGGCGCCGGTTTTTTCACGGAGTTCCTTGACCAAGGTGCTGTTGGATGCCATTGCGACGTGTGTGCTCCTCTCTCTGTCTTGACAGGATGACGGAACTGGAGTGGACCCAGTGGGACGCTACGGGGCCGGCACGCTTTCCACGGCGAGCGGCGCTTGAGCATGGCGCAGATCCGCTTGGGCGATGGTCTCGGGCTTCTCGGCCTCTTCGCGCTGCTGGCGCAAATGGGCGCCTTCGATGCAGGCGTCGGCCAGGCGCGAGGTGATCAACTTGATCGACCTGATCGCGTCGTCGTTGCCGGGGATCGGGTAGTTGATGCCGTCCGGATCGCAGTTGGTGTCCACGATGGCGACCACCGGAATGTCCAGCCGGTTGGCTTCCTGGACCGCGATGCGTTCGACGCGCGTGTCCAGCACGAACACGCATCCGGGCAGGCCGTTCATGTTCTTGATCCCGCTCAAGCCCTTCTCCAGCTTGACGCGCTCTTTTTCCATCTGGCCGACTTCCTTCTTGGTCAGCCGCTCGTGGGTGCCGTCGGTCAAGGCCGACTCAAACTTCTTGAGTTTCTCAATGCTCCGGCGGATGGTCTGAAAGTTGGTCAACATCCCGCCCAGCCACCGCTTGTTCACCACGAACATCCGGCATCGCTTGGCTTCTTCTTCCAGAATGTCCACAGCTTGCCGTTTCGTGCCGACGAACAGGACGGACTCACCGTTGGCAACGGTGTCCCGGACGAATGCATAGGCGGTCTCGAAGCGTTGGACCGTCTGCTGGAGATCGATGATATATACCCCGTTGCGCTCCCCGAAGATGTAACGTTTCATCTTGGGATTCCAGCGATTGGTCTGGTGTCCGAAATGGACGCCGGCTTCCAGCAGTTCCTTAATCGTGATCGTGCTCATGCCTTCACCTCCTTCCTCTGCTTGCGGAGCACCCGCCTTAGCTCACATGGTTGATCATGCGAGCGACGACGGGCGAGAGGTCTGTCTCCCCTTATTCCCAAGCTGAGTGGCGTGCGCACACGCCAATGCGGATTTGAATAATCGGCCGGATCGGATGCCCCGCCGGCCCCTTCTCCCTGGTTCTGGACGGAATCAAAACCATCCCAAGGGATCAATTTTTAACACAAATTGATCATGCTTGACAAGCCGAGCCGGTGTCTAGCACTAGGTTCGATAGGAGGCGTTGATTTTGACATACTCGTACGACAGGTCGGTGGTCCAGACCTGAGCCGCGGCGGAACCCTGTCCGAGATCGATCCTGACCGTAAACTCCTTGCGGCGCACGATCCGGGCAATCCGCCGCTCGGACGTCCGCCCGAGCGTTCCTCCTTTCATGGCAATCGGGATATCATCGAAGCTCAGGGTGATCCGACGCTGGTCGATGGGGGCGCCGGCGCGCCCGACGGCCGCCATGATCCGGCCCCAGTTCGCATCCTCTCCGAACAGGGCAGTCTTGACCAGGCAGGACGTCGCGACCGTGCGGGCCACCTGCCTGGCCTCCGCTGCTCGTCTGGCTCCTGTCACATGAATCCGGACGAGCTTGGTCGCGCCTTCGCCGTCGCGGCACACTTGCAGGGCCAGCGAGAGGCACGCCTCGTTCAGCAGGCGCTGGAACGCGGCGAAGTCCTCGGACCGCTCTCTGAGCAGGGGGAGGCCCGCCAGCCCGTTGGCGAGACACAAGACCGTGTCGTTGGTGCTTGTGTCGCCATCCACCGAGATGCAGTTAAACGACTGGTCGACCGCGGTCCGGAGCGCCCGCTGGAGCACCGGTTGCGGGACCGCCGCGTCGGTGGTGAGGAAAGCGAGCATGGTCGCCATGTCCGGGTGGATCATGCCGGAACCCTTGGCTATGCCGCCGACCGTCACCGTGTGGCCGGCGATCCTGGCCTGGAGCGCGATCTGCTTGGGACAGGTATCGGTGGTCATGATGGCCCGAGCAGCTTCGGCGCCGCCTTCTCGCCGGACTTGCGTGAGCGCCAGCGGGACTCCGCGGCGGATTTTGGCCATGGGCAGCGGCCCGCCGATCACCCCGGTGGAGGCCACAAAGACGGTGTGCGAGGGAACCCCAAGCCGGCGGGCCACCAGGTCGGCCATCTCCTTCGCGTCGGCCAGACCCTGCGCTCCGGTGAACGCGTTGGCGCAGCCGCTGTTCACGATGATGGCGCGCCCGCGCCCGCGCCGCAGATGCAGGCGGTCCACAAGAACCGGCGCGGCGACAACCCGGTTCGTCGTAAAGACCCCGGCCACCGGTCCTTCTTGCACGGAGGCGATCAGCGCCAGGTCTGGAACGGAGGGCTTCTTGATGCCGACATGAATGCCGGCCGCCAGGAAGCCGCGCGGGGCGGTGATGCCGCCTCGGACCTGTTTGATCGCGATCCGTCTCATGCGCAGGCGTTGTGACCAGGAGGGGAGAGGGGCAAGGGAGGACAATGAGGCATCACGGGAAGACTCCCGGCGTCAGGAGGCCTGTCTCTTCGGGCACTCCCAGCATGAGGTTCATGGCCTGGATGGCCTGGCCGGCCGCGCCTTTCACCAGATTGTCGAGCGCGGCGACCGTGACTACCCAGCCGGCTCTGGCATCGGTGAAGACAGCCAGGTCGCAGAAGTTGGAGCCTCGTACGTGACGCGGGTTGGCAGAGGTTTCTCCTTCCTGGAGCCGGATGAACCGTTCTTCTTTGTAGAAGTTCCGATAGAGGGCTCGAAGGTCCTCCCGCTCCATCGGCTTCGTCAGCCGGCAATAGGCGGTGCTGAGGATGCCGCGATTCATCGGAGCAAGATGGGGGGTGAACGCGACTCGCAGGATCGCGGTCCCGTGGCGTTCTGCCAAGGCGCCCAATTCCTGCTCGATCTCGGGGATGTGGCGATGCTGCCCGATCTTGTAGGCTTCCATGGACTCATGGGCTTCCGGGAAATGATAGGGGAGAGCGGGGCTGCGGCCTGCGCCGGAAATGCCGGATTTGGCGTCAATCACGATCGAGTCCGGCTGGATCAGCCCGTGTGACGCCAGGGGGGCCAATTGAAGAATCGCGGCGGTCGGGTAACAACCCGGCGATGCGACCAGTTTGGCTGTCCGTATCTCCTGCCGGTGCAGCTCCGGCAGCCCATACACGGCCTGTTGTAAAAGATCCGGATAGGGATGAGGAGTCTGGTACCAGGTTTCATAGAGGCCGGGGTCCTTCAGCCGATAATCGGCGCTGAGGTCGATCACGAACTTGCCGGCCTTCAGGCAAGCGGAGGCCGGCGCCAGGGATTTGGTGTGGGGGAGGGCCAAGAAGACCACGTCAGCCCGCTTGGCAATCGCCTCCGTCTCCAGCGCCTCAAACGACAGAGGCAGGACGGAAGCCAGGTGTGGGAAGACGGAGGCCACAGGATGTCCGGCAGACTTCTCCGACGTCACCGCGGTGATCTGGAGTTGCGGGTGGGCGAGGAGTAGGCGGAGCAATTCTCCCCCTGTGTACCCGCTCGCGCCTACGACCGCAACGTTGATCGTGCCTGTCCGTTTCATCACGGAATCTCCACTGTCCACCGCCTTCTTCAGTATGCTCAAAGGGCATAAAAAAGGGAAGGCTTTGAGGCCTTCCCTTTCAGCGTCAGTCGCCCCAAGCCGTTAGCGCTTCGAGTACTGGAAGCGTTTCCTGGCCCCCTTCTGTCCGTACTTCTTCCGCTCCTTCACGCGCGAATCGCGGGTCAGGAGGCCCTCCTTCTTCAGCGGCTCCCGCAGGGAGGGCGTCATCGTCACCAGGGCCCTGGCAATGGCATGCCGGAGCGCCCCGGCCTGGCCGGTGGTGCCCCCGCCGTAGAGGGTCGCCTTCACGTTGCACTTGCCCATCAGCCCGGTCACTTCAAGCGGATACTGGATCAGGCTTCTGAGCGAGGGCCGGGGAAAGTAATGTTCCAGGGAACGTGCATTGACCACGATCTCGCCCGTCCCTGCCGAGACCCACGCCCTCGCGATCGCGTTTTTTCGTTTGCCGGTTGCATATTGCGTTGCAGATGCCATTGTCACGTGCCTCCATACCAAGCTTTGCTTTGAAGTAATCAGTTTTCAGTTATCGGTCTTCAGTCTTGAAACTGAGAACTGAGCACTGACAACTTCTCCTTCGCTGCGGGCGGATAGTTAGTTTGCCTCCAGTGAAATATGAACCAGTCTTCAGCCGATCTATTATGATGGTTACAGGGCCAGCGGTTCAGGGCTCTGGGCCTTGTGGGGATGCTCCGCGCCGGCGTAGACCTTCAACTTTCTGGCCATTTGCTTGCCCAGGGGGTTCTTCGGAAGCATGCCCTTGATGGCTCGCTCGAGGAGCGCGGTCGGTTTCTTGGCGTGCAGGTGCTCGGCTGTAACCGATTTGAGCCCGCCGGGATGGCCGGTATGGTGGATATACGTCTTGGTCCGGAACTTGTCGCCGGTGAGCGTGATCTTGCCCGCATTGATAACCACGACGTGATCGCCGGTGTCCACGTGGGGGGTGAACGTCGGCTTGTGCTTGCCCCGCAGCAGGATCGCCACGCGTGCTGCGAGCCGTCCCAAGGTCTTCCCGTTGGCATCGACGAGATACCACTTTCGATTCACGTCCGCTGGTTTTGCGAGATACGTCGCCATGATTCCGTGAGTCCTTTCCGTGTCTTCAGAGGCCTTCCACGCGATGGCTGTTCTTACACTTCGTGTTTGCCGAGATTCTTTGCTTCCAGCCGTTCCAGCCAGGCATCGAGATTCCCGCCCCCCCGTTGCCTCAGCACCTCCTGGCTCACATAGATGGGGCTGTTGGTTCGCAGAGCCAGGGCGATGGCATCGCTGGGCCTGGAGTCGATGGTCCGCTCGACGCCGTGAGAGGTCAAGTGGATCGCGGCGTAGTAGGTGTTCTGCTTTACGTCCGTAATGACCGCCGACGTCATTTTGATGTTGAGATGATCGGCACAACTCCGGATCAAATCGTGACTCATAGGCCGTGGCGGCACATGGCCCTCCAGTGCATATTTAATCGCGTTGCCTTCGGCCGAGCCGACCCAGATGGGCAGGATTTCGGCGTTGGCCTCGTCCCGGAGAATCACGATCTGCGTGTCCGTGTTCGAATCGGGATGCACGCCGTGGACTTTCAGCCGGACCAGATCGTGGGAATCTTTCTGCTCGTCCATCATAGAGATGTATCTTGTCTTACAAGCGACCGCCTCGCGCTCAACGAGGTTCCGACGCTCTCCTCGTCCTGCGGAGCCGTCCCTCCTGTTCCGGCTGCACTCGGTGCGGAGGCAGGACGCGCGATGTTCAGGCAGGGCCGACAAGACAGGGGTCACGGGAGGTCGCGATTCCAGCTTGCGTGTGTTCCGTCACCGTTATTCGGGAAGCCCCACCACCAGCCTTTCTCCGGCAGGCCAGCGTTCACCCTAGGAGTCGAGCTTGCCGAAGTCTTCCGGCTTGAGATTCTCAAGCCACTGGTCCAATTCCTCCGACGCCTGCTTGCGGAGGACTTCTTCCTGCGCAAAAATCGGCGCGTTCGCGCGCAGGGCCAAGGCGATGGCATCGCTGGGCCTTGAGTCGATCGAGTATTCCGAGTCTTCTCCCATCAAGTGGATCTTGGCATAGTAGGTATTGTCCTTCAGGTCGGTGACCACGACGCTGAGGACCCTCGCGTCGACGATATCCAGGACCGACTTCATGAGGTCATGGGTCATCGGGCGAGGAGCGGCGACCCCTTCGAGAGCGAAGCTGATCGCGCTGGCCTCTGATTTTCCCACCCAGATGGGCAACATGGTCTCCGAATGTTCTTCATCCCGTAATATGACGATGTAGGCGTTATTGTAAGGGTCGAACATCAGACCCCGGACCTTCATCTGTGCAATCATGCGGGCCTACCCCATCATCTCGGTAAAGAGTTCAAAAGACAAGCCAATCTACCACTTGTTTTCGCAATTTGTCAACGAGCCAGCGAGGGTACGATGCGCCGGTCACGGCAGCGTGCACGGCACATTGTGACGATCAAAGGTTTTGCCGGATATCGCGGAGGAGGCGTAGAGGGCCAGGCGCAGCAAGCTCTCTGCCGGAACTGAAGGATCGTGAAGCCTGCGTCGGTCTTCCCGGGGGTAGGCCGCGGCCCGCATCGCAGTCCTGGTTCCACCGGGGTTAAACGTCACGACCGTGATGCCGGCGGTCTTCAACTCGTCGGCCATGACCTGGCTGAGTCCCTCGACGCCGAATTTGGAGACGGCATAGGCTCCCCAGCCGGCACGCCCGGCCCGACCGACCGAGGAGGACACCATGATGATACAACCATGCCCTTGCTCGGTCATGATGGTGGCTGCCTCGCGGGATAGATAAAAGGTGCCGCTGAGATTGATCCGAAGCACCTCCGCCCAGTCACGAACCGGATAGTCGGTAATGAGTACCCGGGGACCCAGAATGCCCGCATTGTTGATCAGCAAGTCCAGACGCCCGTATTGCCGCACGGCCAGCCGGACCAGGGCCTGCGCCTGCCGAGCGGATCCAATATCCATCACACGTCCGACAGCGGTGCCGCCGGCAGCCCTGATAGCCCGGAGGACTTCGTGAAGCTCTCCGGCAGTTCTCGAGCAGAGCACGAGGCGGGCCCCTTCTCGTGCGAAGAGTTCCGCCGCGGCCCGGCCGATGCCGCGTCCGGCGCCGGTGATGATCGCCACAATGTCTGAAAGACGCCGGTGGTCGTTGACCCTGATCCGGCGGAAGGCGCGTGGTTGCCGGGAGGTCCGTCGGTTCGAAGCTGGCATGGCGTAATAGAATAGAAGGTGGGACCCGAGCGATCTGTCGAAAAATGGATGGAAGGCCGGCAGTCAGGCTATTGGGGTGGTTTATAGTTTTCCTGCAATTTTGCCGTGTCGGCTGCTTCGCCAAGGTTCAGAAAGGCTTTCATCTGTTTCTTGACGAGATCGCGGCCGCTTTCCTCGCCCAGGTTGACCTGATATTCGTTGATCACCATCACCCGCATCCCTTCCCATTGCTTCCAGCAACCCTTGCAGACTTTCGCTTTGATCTCTGCTTCAAGCTTGCCCATAAAGAGCGTATCGGTGATCGGTTCTCCTTCCTTCCCACATTTGACGCACGACACTCCCATCAGTTCGACCTCCTGTATGGAAGGCCGAGCGGTGACGCTCGGCCGGAATGTTCTGAGCTATGACGCGAGATTGTAGCACTCGTGGAGCGGGAAAGAAAAGGGGAGGGAGTGCGGTTGACGGTATAGGGGGATCGTGCTAGAAGAGGACCGTTCGATGTGACGAGCCCGGGTGGCGGAACTGGCAGACGCGCCAGACTCAAAATCTGGTTCTCGCAAGAGAGTGGGAGTTCGATCCTCCCTCCGGGCACCAGGGTTGATGTAAGGCCCTGATTATTACTGTAACTTCGCCGCAGGCGGGAGGAAAAGACCCCTCAGAATTCCTCTTGACAGGCACGGGCAATTGGCCTATATTTTGTCCGTCTTGTTGTTGAGAATACCGCGAGCGAGGCACATGAGCGCCGGTTTTTGTTGTTCATCATTCATCGTCTAACTTACAAGGAGGCAGCACATGCGTAAGGTATTCTTAATGGGGGCAGTGATCCTGCTTGGGGGTGCCGTGGGGGTAGCGGTCGCCCAGGAGCGGTTGCCGCAGGCCTCCGGTTTCGGCACGGGCGTGGGGGAATCGGCCGGCACGGGGACCCGTTCGCAGATTTGGGACAAGAACGCATTGTTGGAGCGGCTTTCGCAAAACGAGACCGTCTATGGTCGTGTGCTCGCCATCGACCTTCCTGGCCGCAAGATGCACCTGGAAACCGGTGGCAGCTCGCATGATGAAGGTCGGGCGGGGACTGGGGCCATGTCTTCCCTCACTGTGTACCTGGATGCGGAAACCAACATGGAGTTGCTCAGGGTGCTGAACGCGGGTGATGACGTGATCGTGATGGCTCGCGAGGAAACCTCGGCATCCCAGCCCTTTGGCACGGGCCGGAAGATGGTTCGGGATATTACGGTGTTGCGTGGAAACGAGAAACTGGCGGGCTTCGGGGGCCTCGGCCAGCGGCCGAATCCCAACACGGAGCGTGGCATCGAGACCAATTCAGGCTCAGGGACCGGCGGTCCCGTGGGGATGATTCTGCCAGGCGAAGTCACCAAGGCGAGCGGCTTCACCAGCGAGATCGGAGAAGTGACCGGCGCGGCTCCTTGCTGGAACTGCGATCCGCAGCCAGGTTGGGGTTACGCGGGGAGTGCGAAGACCGACTACGGTGGATCCGATAAGCCGCAGATGAAGAAGGGGCTGGACGCGCAAGCCCAATAACTCTCGTTTTCAAGAACGGAGTTGTAGAAATGGTGGCGGCCTTCGGGCCGCCACTGTTGTTTTAGGGCTGGATTCCATTGTCGATGGGCTGCGACGAAACCATAAAAACCGCGGGCGCATGCCCGGCAGAAAACTCTGAGAGCCTGCAGGCTGATGCGGAGTTGGATCTGCGGGGGGTCATCTGTCCCTATAATTTTGTTAAGACCAAGCTGAAATTGGAAACGATGAAGCCTGGGCAGATCCTGGCTGTGATTTTGGACGACGGTGACCCCATCCGCAACGTTCCCCGCAGTGTGAGCGATGATGGGCATACGGTACTCAGGCAAGACTCACTCGCGCAGGCCTATCGCGTCATGATCCGGAAGCGCGGGGACGTATAGCCTGCCTGTCCTTTCCCGCCGACCCTGTGCGGTCCTTTCCCCGTGAGCCCTCGATGACCAGCGTGATTTCGCCATCAAGAGGCCGCGCCGCCACTGCCCGCAGCACCTGGGCAACGGTTCCACGGATGAGCTCCTCGGAAGGCTTTGTCAGATCTGTCGCCAACACGATTCGGCGGTTGCCCAGTGCAGCGCTGACGGCCTCCAGTGTAATTTGAAGCCGGTCCGAAGACACGAACAGCACAACGGTGCGAGGTTCCCGCTCGAGCGCCTTCAGAAGCCTACTGCGCAATCCTGCTTTGCTCGGGACAGATCCTGCAAAGATGAAGGCCTCGCAGGGCCAGCCGGACACAGCCAGCGCGGCCAGAATGGCGGACGGACCGGGCACCGGAATGACCCGGATGCCTGATCGCAGAGCTTGTGCAACGAGGCAGGCCCCTGGGTCCGAGAGGACCGGCGTTCCGGCGTCCGACACCAACGCCACACTCTGGCCTTCCTGAAGGCGGCGCACCAGCACCGGTGCTTTCTCCTCTTTGTTGAGGTTGTGATAGCTCGTCAGCGGCGTGTCGATAGCATAGTGTTCGAACAGCTTGCGAGTCTGCTGGGGGTCTTCTGCTGCCACGATGGCTACATCACGGAGGGTTCGAACGGCGCGAAAGGTGAAGTCCTCGAGGTTGCCGATCGGTGTGCTGACGATATAGAGGGTCCCAACCATCAACCTTGTTCTCCTGTGTGCGCTGTACGAACGAGCGGTCGGCAATCCTATCGAGAGAAGCGCAGAAAGTCCAATCGACAACTGCGCGGCACTTGTCTGACTCGGATTGAAAGGGTCGTCATGACTCTCCTTGGAGCCTGTGATACGATTTCCAATCCAACTCCCCGATATTCCTTGACGCTTCAGCCGCGTTGCGGCTATAATCTCACTCTTTAGAGAAGGTAAAATTCTTCTGTAAATTTGCGAGGATAGGGGAAGATGCCGGTCCCGTTTTTTATGGCCACACTGGTGCTCTATCTGATCGGCACCGGATTTTTCCTTGCCTATCTCCTGCGACGATCAGAGGCGCTCTCGAAGGTGTCCCTGGCCATCACAGGAATCGGCTTTCTGGCCCACACGGTCGCTCTGCTGACCCGGATGATGGAGGCGGGGCACGTCCCGTTGGCCAGCTTCCACGAAGCCATGTCGTTCTTTTCCTGGACATTGGTGCTAGTGTTCTTAATTGTGGAAGTCCGGCACCGGATCCACGTCCTCGGCTCCTTCATGCTCCCCCTCGCGTTGATCTCGCTGCTCTCGGCGGCGGCGCTGCCCAAGGAAGTTCCAACACTGGAGCCGGTGCTGAACACAGTCTGGGTCCATGTCACTCTGAGCATGTTGGGGACGGTCGGGTTCGCGGTAGCGTTTGTAGCCGGTCTCATGTATCTGATCCAGGACGGGCTGTTGAAATCGAAGCGGTTCAACGTCTTGTATGCCAAATTGCCCCCGCTCGATTTTCTGGATCACCTGAACCAGCAATCCATCATCCTGGGCTTTCCGCTCTTGACGCTGGGCATCATTGCCGGCGCCCTGTCCGCCGAGTTTGCGCGAGGCTCTTTCCTTAACTGGAATCCCGAGCAGCTCTGGGCTCTGGTGACCTGGGTCTTCTATTTCGTGGTGTTGATGGGGCGGTTGACGGTCGGGTGGCGGGCCAAGCGGGCCGCCTACCTGACCATTATCGGGTTTGCCTGTGTGATCTTGACCTTTATCGGTGTGGTGCTCAAAGGGCACGGGGCGATCGCATAAGCCGGCCCGCTCGTACGTTATGAACATCATCGCGGTTGGGATCAGTCACAAGACGGCTCCCGTGGAGGTACGCGAAAGGCTCGCTGTGCCGGACAGCCGGCTGGGCGAAGCCCTCCATCGCCTCTGCTCCTATCCCGGTATCAAGGAGGGAGTCTTGTTATCCACCTGCAATCGGGTGGAGGTCTATGCCGTGGTGGAGGATGTGGAGGTGGGCTACGCACGCGTGCAGGAATTTCTGGCGGACACGCACCTTTCGCTGTCCTCCGAGCAGCTCACGCCATACCTGTACTGGCACATGGATGACCGCGCCATCGGCCACCTGTTCAGGGTCGCGGCCAGCCTCGATTCGATGATCGTGGGGGAACCGCAGATCCTCGGGCAGTTGAAGGATGCCTTTGAAGCCGCGCTGACTCACAAAGCCAGCGGGGTCATCCTCAATAAACTGGTCAAGAAGGCCATCTCGGTGGCCAAGCGGGTCCGGACCGAGACCAAAATCGCCGAGACCGCCGTCTCGGTCAGCTACGCGGCGGTCGAACTGGCCAGGAAAATTTTTTCCAATCTGGGCGAAAAGACCGTCCTCCTGGTGGGTGCGGGAGAGATGGCCAAGCTGGCGGCCAAACATCTGATCAACAGCGGGGTGCGGCGCGTGATGGTCACCACCCGCAATCCGCAAGGAGCGTTGGAGCTGGCCAAGCGGTTCAATGGCCTGTCCATCCCCTTCGACGAGTTCCGGCGAGAAATGGCGGAAGCCGATATCGTGCTGTGCTCCACCGGAGCGTCCCAGTACCTCATCCGGGCCGAGGACGTGCAGCAGGCGGTGCGGCGGCGCCTGAACCGCCCGATCTTCCTGATCGATATTTCCGTGCCGCGCAACATCGAGCCGGCTGTCAAAGACATCGACAATGCCTTTCTGTTCGACATCGATGACCTGGAGATGCGCGTCGAGCAGAACCGGGAGGAGCGGCGGCGCGAGGCCAGCAGGGCCGAGCGGATAATCGAGGAAGAGGTCCGAGTCATTCTCCACTGGCTGAAGTCGCTGGACGTGACGCCGACCATCGTGGCCCTGCGCAAGCGGGCGGAAGAGATTAAACAGGCCGAGCTCGAGAAAGTCATGGGACGTTTCGGGCACCTGTCGCCGCAGGAGCGAGGTGCCATCGAAGGCCTGGCCACGGGCATCGTCAACAAGCTGCTGCACGGGTCGCTGGTGACCCTGAAAGCGGAGGCCGACAGCGCCGGCAGCGCCATGTTCGTGGAAGCGGCCAAACGATTCTACAGCCTGGACCAGGCGCCGACGCCTGAGCATCAGGACAGTACGGATACGCCGGAGTCGGAGCGTGAGCACTCAGGCAAGGACCGATGATGGGCCCCAAATTTTTCACCTGTCCCAAATGCCGACACAGGTATCTGGGCCACGAGCCGCTCCCCGATTGCCCCCAATGCGGCTACGATTACCGGGAGAAGGAAGGGTTCCGGTGGGATGTGCTCGTGTACTTGCTGGCCATCATTGGGCTGGTCAGCTTCCTGCTGGTGACCTCCTATTATCGAGGCAACATCGGCGTGGCGCCGAGAGCAGCGGCGACGCCCCGGAGCGACGAGTCAGAAAAGTTGCCCGGCTCGGGGACGTCCAAGGCCATGCCGTTTCAAAGCCCCTATCATGAGCCGGGGCGGTGAGGGTGGCATGGCATGACGGTCGGGACGACGACAGGACGGTCCTCGCTGGTGATCGGCACCAGAGGCAGCAAGCTGGCCCTCTGGCAGGCTGAGTGGATTCAGGCCCGCCTGAACGCGATCGCACCGGACCTGAAGGTCACGCTCCGCAAGATCAAGACGTCCGGCGACAAGATTCTGGACGTGCCCCTGGCTTCCATCGGCGGCAAGGGGCTTTTCGTCAAGGAAATTGAAGAGGCTCTCCTGCGGGAGGAGATCGACTTGGCGGTCCACAGCATGAAGGATGTCCCGACCGTGCTGCCCGACGGACTGGAGATTATCTGCATCCCGGTGCGAGAAGATCCTCGCGATGCCCTGATCAGCCGGGATGCCCGTAGTCTGGACCGGCTGCCGAAAGGAGCCAGCGTGGGGACCAGCAGCCTGAGGCGGCAAGCGCAGCTCCTGCATCGCCGCCCGGACCTCGTCGTCCGGATGTTGCGGGGCAACCTGGACACCAGGCTCAGGAAGGTCCGGGACGGCGAGTTCGACGCCATTGTCTTGGCTGCGGCCGGCCTCAGACGGATGGGCTGGCTCGACGAGGTCACGGAATATTTGCCGTACGAAGTCAGCCTGCCCGCTATCGGACAGGGGGCCCTGGGATTGGAAGGACGGCGAGAGGATGTTTTTGTGAAGGACCTGGTCAGGGGATTGGAGCATGCCGACACAAGGATCGCCGTCACGGCTGAACGGGCTCTGTTGGAACGGTTGGAGGGAGGCTGTCAGGTGCCGATTGCCGCCCATGCAACCATCGCCGGTGAGACGCTGAGCCTGGATGGCTTGATCGCGTCGGTGGACGGCCGGAAGCTGCTCCGCGAGAGAGTTGTGGGGCCTTCCTCGGAGGCCAGGGCCTTGGGCGTCCGATTGGCCGAACGACTTCTGGCCAGAGGTGGGGATCTGATTTTGAACGAGATTTACGGTCGGGCATGAGCCGCGGGGAAACCAAGAAGGGCAAAGTCTATCTCGTCGGAGCCGGCCCCGGTGATCCAAGCTTGCTGACGTTGCGCGGCAAGGAATGTCTGGAACAGGCGGACGTCGTGCTCTATGACTATCTGGCGAACCCCCTGCTCCTGGACTATGCGCCGGCCAAGGCTGAGCGCATCTACGTGGGGCGGCGTGGGCGCGGAGCCTACCAGGATCAGCGCGAGGTGAACCGGCTGATCATCGAGAAGGCCAAAGCCGGCCAGGTGGTCGTCCGGCTCAAAGGGGGCGACCCGTTTGTCTTCGGGCGGGGCGGGGAGGAGGCCGAGGCGGTGGCCGCAGCGGGACTGCTCTTCGAAGTGGTGCCGGGTGTGACCTCGGCCGTCGCGGCCCCGGCCTACGCAGGCATTCCGGTCACGCATCGGACGATGGCGTCGACGGTCACCTTCGTCACCGGACATGAAGATCCGACGAAAGGCGAGGCGCGGCTGGAGTGGCCCCGGCTGGCTTCGGCTGACGGGACCCTGGTATTTCTGATGGGCATGAAGAACCTTGGCACCATTGTCGAGCGGCTCACGGCGGAAGGAAAATCGCTCGATACACCGGTGGCCCTCATTCGATGGGGGACGAGGGCCGATCAACGGACGGTGGTCGGGACGCTGGGCGATATTGTCGCCAAGGCGGGCGAGGCACAGTTGGAGCCTCCGACCACCATCGTGGTCGGTCACGTGGTCGGCCTGAGGGAGCAATTAAACTGGTTCGAGACCCGCCCGTTGTTCGGCAAGCGGATCCTCGTGACGAGGGCGAAGGAGCAGGCGGGAGAGCTGTCTCAGCTCTTGCGCGGCTATGGCGGAGATCCGGTTGAATGTCCGACGATCCAGATCGTGCCTCCTGCGAACTGGAGCGAGCTGGATGACGCCATTGCTGGCCTGAGCCGGTATCACTGGCTGGTCTTCACCAGCGTGAACGGGGTCCGGCCCTTTATGGAGCGGCTGCGCCGGCAGGGACTGGATGCCAGGGCGCTCTCCGGTCTGAAGCTCTGCTGCATCGGCCCCCGCACCGCCGAGGAATTGGCCAGACAGGGGCTCAAGGCGGATCTGGTGCCGTCGGAATTCCAAGCCGAGGGAGTCATCGAGGCCTTGAAGGCCACCGGAATCGCCGGCCGGCGGGTGTTGATTCCCCGTGCCGAGGTGGCGCGGGAGATCCTGCCGGAGCAACTGCGTGCCTTGGGGGCGGATGTCCGGGTGGTCATCACGTACCGGGCGGTTCTTCCCTCCGTGGATGCCGAGCGGCTCAAGGATCTGTTCCGACAAGGAGCCCTTCATGTCGTCACCTTTGCCAGTTCCTCGACGGTGCGGAACTTTTGTCGATTGTTTGCCAGCCGGCACGAGATGAAAGATCTGATGGCCCAAGCGGCCGTGGCCTGCATCGGGCCGATCACAGCCAAGACGGCGGAGGAGGCGGGGCTGCCGGTGGCCATTTTGCCTGACGAAAACACGATTCCAGCATTGGCGGACGCGATCGTTCGCCATTGTGCGAGGCCCCTGTCGGTGGTACGGTGAGTCTGAGCGAAGGGGCCCGGCGAGGCTGTATCATTAAGAAGCGGTCATTTTATACCTGAATGGAGGGGAAATATGGTTCCTGTGAAGTCCTTCATGGTGCCGGTGGAAAAATTTGTGACGGTAGACCGGGATACGGATGTCCGGAAGGCGGCCCAGGTCATGCGCGACCGCAACATCGGCAGCCTCTTCATCACGCGCGACAAGGACATCATCGGTATCCTGACCGATACCGATCTGGTGCGGCGCGTGGTGGCGGTGGGAGCTGATGCGGCCAAGACGCCGGTCGAGCAGATCATGTCGGCGCCCATCCTGACCATCGAGGAGAACAAGACGCTGCTGGATGCCAACGACATGATGGCCGCGCATCACCTCCGGCACCTGGGCGTTACCAGGAACGGGAAGCTGGTCGGGATGATCTCGGTGCGCGACCTCGTCGTCTTCCTGACGAACCTGCCGCGCAAGTAGCGAGGCGGGAAGGGCAACCGTTGCTCCGAGGGATGGAACGGGTCCCCGGCATGAAACGGCAGGGAGAAATCTGAAGAGGAAGAAATGGCTTTCCCCCGTCAGCGTCTGAGACGGTTGCGGCAATCCGAGCCGCTGCGACGCCTGGTCAGAGAAACGAGGCTTTCGCGGTCTGACTTGATCTATCCCTTCTTCGTCACCGGCGGGAGGGACCAGCGGCAGGCCATCGGCTCCATGCCGGGCCAGTTCCGTTGGTCGGTGGATCTGCTCGTGAAGGAAGCGGCGGAGGTCAAGCTGCTGGGTATTCCGGCCGTGCTCCTCTTCGGGATTCCCGACCGCAAGGACGAGCAGGGCTCTGCGGCCTATGATCCGGACGGCGTGGTCCAGCGGGCGATCCGGGCCTTGAAGGATCAGGTGCCGGAGCTGCTCGTGATCACGGATGTCTGCATCGATGAATACACGTCGCACGGGCATTGCGGCGTCGTGCGGGACGGCAAGATCCTCAACGACCCTACGCTCGACTGCCTCCGGACCATGGCACGATCGCATGCCCAGGCCGGCGCCGACATGCTGGCCCCATCGGACATGATGGACGGGCGGGTCGGCGCCATCCGCGACGAGCTGGACCGGCATGGGTTTTCCGAGCTGCCCATCATGTCCTACGCCGCCAAGTTCGCCTCCTGTTTCTACGCGCCGTTCCGGGACGCGGCGGACTCCAGCCCGAAGTTCGGCGATCGCCAGTCCTATC
>VGXG01000032.1 GCA_016873395.1 Nitrospira sp.
GGCAGATCGAACACCACGGCGTGCAGTTGCGGATACGCCGCACAGAAGGCGATCGCGTTGGTGCCGGCCCCTCCGCCAAGATCGAGCAAGGTCTTGGCGTCGCCCAATTCCAGCCGCTTGGCCAGGCCAGGCCCGCTCTGCTGCCCGATGCGATCCAACACGGAGAGGACATTAGCGCCAAGCTCCGGATCGGTTTCAAATAGGTGGCGACGCACCGGCGAACGGCCGGTCCGAATGGTTTCTTCCAGCTTGCCCCAGTTGTTCCATTCGGCGTCATGCAGGAGGAGCAAGTGTCCGACGTAGTGAGGGGAGGTCCGGACTAGGTGGTTCCGCGCCACGTCGGCGTTGGCATAGCGGTCCGCCTCTTTGGTCAGCACCTTCATCGCCACCAGGGCGTTCATCAGCAAACCAAGCGCCCGCTCGTCCGCGCCGATCTGTCGCGCAACCTCAATGGAAGCACGCTCCTTCTCGCCCAAAGCCGAGAACAGATCCAGCCTCACCGCCGTGAGGAGGATCTTGGTCTCCCAGTAGTAGCCGAGTTGAAAAATCTCGGCGAGCGATAATTCTCGTCGCATTGCACCACGGGCGCGCCAGCACCAGCGGCCCCTTCCACGCGCTGCATTTGAGGGGAGCAATCTTACCCAGTTCGCTCGCCGAAAGGCAAGAAGGCGAAGGGATCATGAACGTCAGAGCAGGAGCTTTCTCCGCTGAAGACACCTCCGGTGGCACCCAACTAAACCTTGCATGCTCGAATCCCGCAAACTCGGCCGAAACGGCCTCACACAGTGCAGGATTCGCTCTTGCATCTAGAGAGCAAGGGCGCATGCTGCGGCAAGTTGTGTTCCGCCCCCTCCGGTGATAGGCGGCAAAAGCTCCCGCTCTGACGTTCTGAGAAAGTGTGTAGGGTGGGTAGCGAACAAGATGCCGGGCGGTCCAGAGCGGACCTCGCCGGAGAAGTGGAGTGCCTCGGTTGACGAGGACAGGGCAAAGGGCGGTTTTGCTAATCCCTGATGCTCGCTCCGCAACCCAACCCTTGGTGGAAATGGGGAATGGAAAAACGATGGAGGAAATTGTGCAAAAACAACGGGGGCAATGACCGGCTGGTCACTGCCCCCGTTGCAGGCGACGAAGAAGTTGCCTGTATCCGTTACTTCTTGCTGACCTGGAACTTCGCCTCGGCCTTGCCGCCCTCCGGCACGTCCACCTCGGCTTCGACCTTCCCCGCGAACGGGTGCCAGGCCACGACCTTGTGCTTGCCGGCCGGGACGTTCTGGATCTCGAAGCTGCCGTCGTCCTTCGCCACCGCATAGTGGGGGTTGGAGACCGGCAGGAAGAAGGACTGCATGAACTCATGCTGGTCGCACTGGAGCCGCATCATGGAACCCTGCTTGTCCTTGCGCAGCACCGCCGGCTTGTCCAGCTTCGAGCCCTTCTCCGCCAGACCGATATTGAAGATGGTGGAGGAGCTGGCGCCCATCACCTCGAAGGAGTGGGGGTTGTGCAATACGCCCTTCACCGACTTGGGATCATCGGGATCGTTGTCATGGTTCTCCACGTGGAAGTTCTTCTGCTTGACCACCACACCCGTGTAGGGCTGAAATTCGCAGAACTCCGCCACCACTTCGGTTCCCTTGTAACCATCCGTGAAGGCCTTGTCCTCGACGTCGGTTACAGCCACGACCGCGGCCTTGAGACCACCATCCTTACCGACCTCAATGGTCTTGAGAATGCGCTTGTCCCCTTGGGAAAGTTCCTTCTTCGGAATCTTCGGACAGAACTTCGGGTTGGGGAACTTGGAGAAGAGAAATTCCTTCTCCTCCGCCTTGCCGGCGTAAGTCACCTTACCGGTGATCGTCCCGCCCGCGTACGAGGTGAGCGGCGCCGCTAAGAACGCTGCCACCACCAGAGCAAACATGGCGATGAATAGACTCTTCTTCATAAGACTGCCTCCTTGGTGATTTGAGACCATTTCAACCCTGACTTAATCCCTTGTACCTATTTCCCCGGCACGAATAAACCCTCGGAAATCCAACCGACACCCCCATCTCCTTCTACGAGGGGCGAAGGAGATAACCACCACGCTCAACCGTTGATCGGAGCGCTCACTGGCTTGTGTAACCTGTTTTTGGAGGGCCGTTCTGCGGTTACAGAGGCGTTTCGTATACAGCAATCCCCATTGGTTGTCAATGGTAAAACGGGCTCGCCAAAACTCCTTTGCTTTTTCAATTAGTTATCCGTGTCTTTGTGGAAAACAGTATCCGGCCAATGGCTCCCCCCGCCGTGGCACGGACCGCATCATCCTGGTCCCTCAAGGCTCTCTTTAAAATCGCAAGCGCCTCTTTGCCCCCAACTTGGCCCAGCGATCTGGCCGCTGCGATTCTCGGCCTCGGAAGAGGATCGCCAAGCAGAAGTTGAAGAGTTCCGACGACATCTTTTTCGCCGCCGTTTCCCATTGCCTTCGCTGCTGCCGCTCTGATGCCGGGGTCGGTCATCCCGGTGAGATCGCGGATCGCTCCGGCACAGTCGCTGTAGGGGGCGCCGAGACGAAGAAGGGCCGACAGAGTGGCGGCGCGTACCGCCGGATTAACATCAGCCAGCATTTTTTTCAAAGCAGGGATGGAGTCAGTGGATCCCCCCTCCCCCAGGCTGACAGCGGCGGAGGCCCGGACCGCGGGAATCGGATCGTTCAGCGCGTTGATGAGAGCGGGCGCCGCTTCGGGCAGCCCCCTATCGCCCAGGTCACCCAAAGCCGTGGCCGCCGCTCCTCTGGAGGACGGCTGCGTATCCGAAAGCGCGTGCAGGAGAATCGGAAGGGCCCTCCGGTCCCGAAGATCGCCCAGCATCCGGAGGGCCGCGCCTCGTTCCTCTGGATTCGGTGCACCAGCCGCCGCACTGATCCGATCCCAGGCTTCGGCACGACCCAGCATAACCAGCGCCCCTGATGCGGCCACCCGCACCGTCGGTTGCTCATCGGCAAGCAATTTTTCAACCAGCGGGATCGCGGACCGGTCGCCAGACCGGCCCAACCCCTTCAAAACGGCAGCCCGCACCATCGCTGCCTGATCCTCCGCAGCCTTGTGGAACCTGGCGGAACGCTGGCCGGCTTTGAGCCGCCCCAGCCCTTCCGCCGCCAGCGTCCGCACGAGACCAGATCCGTCGCTCAGCCCGTCTTCGAGATAGGGAATCGCCTCGTCTGAATTCAGTTCCTTCAGCGCTGTGTAGCCAGCTCCCCTTATTTGCTCCCGCATGTCTTTCAAAACCGGCGTGATAAATCCGACCGCTACCTCGCGCAGGAGTGGCTCATCATCCCTGCCCAGCCGCGCCTCCAGCCGTTCATAGTCCTTGAGCGCATCCGCTGGTCGCCCGAGCCTAACGAAGGTTTTGATCTTCAGCCGAAGCGGCTCCGGCGTCGCGGACTCTTCCTTTGCCAACTGATCGAGCAAGCCAAGCGCCTGGTCGTACTGACGTTGTTCGAATGCAGCCTGCGCGTCTCGGAATGTGTGTGGTTGCTTGGAGCTTGCCGCTGGCAGAGCTTCACTTGCGTCCAACAGAAGCAGCAGGGGTAGGATTGCAGAAACAAGGAGGGAACGACCATAAGGCCAAGAACGACTTCGCTTTACCACCAGACCGGGCAAGCCAGGCATCCTGTTACTGCTGACGTTCCACGAGCGGAACAATATCCACAGGCCGGCCCAGCGTGCCGGGTCCGAACCGAGGATTATCCATCACCTGGTGGGCGGTCCGGCGGCCGGTCGGAGCGGCCAGCGAGAAGTTCTCCGTCAGGGTCCCGTTCGGACCCACGATGACCGGCCGTTCCTCCATGACGCCGACCTGCGGATGCCAGGCGATCAGCTTATAAGCTCCCGGCGGCACGCCGGTGATGGTGAACCGCCCCAAGGAGTCGGTGAGGGCGTAGTACGGGTTGTCGATGGCCAGCGCCCAGCTTTCCATGTACGCATGAAATCCGCACTGCATGAAGAAGATCCGGCGTCCTTTGCTCAAGTAGATCGGCCCAAGCAGAGACTTGCTGGGCTCATGGTTGTGCGTGGCGTGCAGGTCGCCGCGCTTGTGCAAGAAGTTCATCGGCAGCGGCGAATTGAAGAGGACGCGCGCTCCAAGGTGGGACGAGGTTTCGTAAGCCTGGATGTCGTGCATGACCGGGTCCATGTTGACCACTTCGATCGCATGACCGTGGCGCACGACCGTCATGAACGGCAGAAACCGGCAATCGCGGGCCTCCACAAGCGGCACCGACACGTCGAACGCCTTGCCTGCCTCCACGCCCTCCAGCATCACCACTGCGTCTTTTAGCCCGCCGTTCCGATCGACCACGAAATCATACAGCAGCCGCCAGCCGCTCCCGTTCGAGATCCGACCGCAATATTCCGGGTCCGGAAAGGTCACCAGGTTGAACCCTTTCGGGAGCGGCACGGAGCCGGTCAACGTAACGGTGCCGGTGATAGAGCCGCCGTTCGCGACATCCACCACCTCGTAGGCCGAGGCCGACGCGGCAGTGAGCGCAAGAAAAAAGGCAACCGTCCCGACCACGTCTTTTACTTTCAACCTTTCACTTTTCATGTTTCACCCTTCGATGGACTCAGGGCCCGACTCGACTGAGCTCGTCGCAGGCCGAGCTTAGTCGAGTGGCGCCTCACGCGTCACGGCTTCTGTAATTCCAGGGTCGGCTGGACATTGAGCGGCTTTCCGAGAGCTTCCGGGCCGAAGTGTGGATTCTCGACCATCTCGTGGGCGCTTCGGCGTCCTTTGGGCGACTCAAACGTGAAGTTGGCCTGGACGGCCTGCTTCGCAGGCACCACAATCTTTTGCTCGAGCATCTTCCCGACCCCTGGATGCCAGGCGATCAACGTGTATTCTCCCGGCGGGATGTCGGGGATTGAAAAGGTTCCGTCCGCGCCGGTCACCGCATAGTAGGGATTGTCCACCGCCAGCCCCCAGCTCTCCATGTAGGCGTGGAACCCGCACTGCATGACGAAGATCCGACGACCTTTGGTCATGTGAATCATCTCTTTCATCGGCTCGCCGGGAATATGCTTGTGGTACTCGGCGGAGACGCCGGATTTGGGATGGTGCGGGTTCATGGGCAGGGGCGTGTTGAACAGCACGCGGGGGCCCAGATGCGACGTCTCATAAGCCTGGATGTCGTGCATGACCGGGTCCATGTTGACGACGACCACGTCATCCTGGTCCCGGACCACGGTCAAGAACGGCATGAACCGACAGTCCTTCGCCTCGACGGTCGGCGGAGTGAAGGGAAACGCTTTGCCACGCGCGATGTCCTTGATGAGCACGACCACGTCCTTCAAGCCGCCGTCGGAGCCGAATTTGAAATCCTCCAGCAGCCGCCAGCCGGTGCCCGTGGAGATCCGACCACAGTAGACAGGGTCGGGGAACGTGATCAGGTTAAACCCCTTCGGGATCGGCTTGCCCCCGGTCAAGGTCACCTTCCCGGTTACGGTGCCCCCGTCAGCCACCGTAACTTCGTCATAGGCCCACCCCGGCGCTGCACCCAGAACCACCAGACAGACTAGAACAGCGAACAACCTCATACCGGCCTCCGACTCGTTCATACGGTTCCACCCGACGAGCGCCCTATCCTACCTAAGATGCGGGAACAAAAAAAGGGGGAGCCAAGCCGGCTCCCCCTTCGCCCCTGTTCAACCCTTGTGGACCGTCGGTGTTACTTCGAGGCGACCGGGATCACCTGGACCGCTTCCGGTTGCCCCACCGCCGCCTTCTTGACGCCTTGGGCAGCCCCGGCCAGCGGCAGGAGCCGCTGATCACCGACCGGCAGCACGCGCAGATACCCCCACTGCCCTGACTGCGAGTAGGGTAACCGCTGGTTGCTATAGACATAATCACCAGCCAGCCGGTAAGGTCCGCCGGCTGAGGAAATGAACGCGTCGATGACCTCCGAGCCGGAGAACTCGACCACGCTGATCTGGTCGGCCCCCCGCATGTACGGCTCGATCGGCCACTCGTGTTTCTCGACGCTGAACATCCCGTTCTGCTCGTTGTTCGCGCCCAGGACGTGGATCCGGACCGGATCACCGGCATGGACCTCGATGATCGGTGTCACCGGATCCTCCGGTTTATCCGCCGTGCAGGGCTGGAACATCTTGCCTAACGAGCAGCCGGCTTCCTCCCGGTACTTATAGGGCTCGGACCGGTAGTTGATCCCGGTCAAGCCAGCCACGTTCTGCACGTACGGCATGAAGCTGGTGCCGATGATGTTGTCCTCATCCTGGAAGAACAACGCGACATCGCGGTAATTGGCCCGCGTCTCGTTCCCCGGAACGGTCCGGTCGATGATCACGTCGGCCGCCCAACTGTTCTTCTGGGAAATGTCGGCCCCTGTTTTCGGGTCCCGATACTTGGAGCCCTTGGGACCGATGACGACCGCACCGAACAGTCCGTTCCGCGGATTGGTCATCACGTTGCCCCAATCCCAGACGAGCGACGTAATCTCCCCGATGAATGGATCCGCGTAGTAGGTATAGGTCCGGCTCTCACCCGGCGCGATGGTCTGATCTCCGGCGTTGTTGCCCACGTTCGCTCCCAGTGAATCCTTCGGATCGAACGCAAGCGAGATCGCCGAGAAGGACGCGCGGCTGCTCTTCATCTTGTTTTTCAGATTCACCTTGATGCAGTCCCCGATGTTCGCGCGGATCGTCAGCGGCATCGGCTGGGCGCCTTCCGCCACTTTGGAGACCTCTTCCTCCAACATGTAGATCTTCGCGTCCGGATTGGTGACCTGAATCTTCCGCTCGAAGTCCACTTCGATGGTGTCCGGCGCCTTGGGGTTGAACTTCATGGACGGATAATCCACCGCCACCACGTTGAAGGTCTTGACCGGCGCGTCAGCCGAGCAGACCGGTTGCGGAGCCGGAATTTCGTTCCGGCGCGAATAGCCGGCCGGTAGCTTCTTCAGATCCGGCTGTTCCTTGTCGTGCACCCGCAGGAGGCCCCAGGCGCCTTCCGAGAACTTGGAGGACCGGCCGTTGAAGTGGATGTAGTCGCCGGCTTGAGATCGAGGCCCGCCAGCCTGTGGAACGACCAGATCGTAGCGCTCGGCAATCCCGATATGGATCGAGTTCTTGCGGTTCGCGTCGCCCGCGTACCGTTCGCTCAGGAACGTATGACCCGATACCGTCCAGGTCATGGTCTCGTTCATAAGGGTGTGCAGCAGACGAAACACCATCGTGTCCCCCACATAGGCCCGGAGCAGCGGCGTATAGGGGTCCCCGTGAATCGCGCTGTTGAAGATCTGGGAGGCCTCTGGATTGGTGGCCAGCCGTTGCGCGATCGGGCCGGCTCGGAAGTTCAAGCCGCTCCCGGTCGTGTGCGTGCCGCCGTTCAGGAACGGCATCGGCGTCATGTAAATCTTCTCGGGCATCATGAAGGACACGGTCTTGCCCGCTTCGAGCGCCACCTCCACCGGCTGTCCCGGCGGATTTCCGCTGGTCACGATGTTGACCGTATGCGGGACGGTGTCATGCACCTGCACCATCAGCTCCCGGAAGCTGCCGTTGACGCCGTACCCGACCGGTTCCACCGTGCGAATATCGGCGACCGGGCCGCTTCGGATTTCCTTCCCTGTCTTCGGATCGTGGTAGGTGGACCCGACCGGCTCGGCGATGAAGGTGCCGAACCCGCCGTGCGGCCAGGTGGTCGCGCCGAACGCATGGTCATGCCAGAACACGGTCCCCACGTCCGCATCCACCCAGAACCGCTGCCGCACGAACTCGACCGTGACGATGTCGCTCGCCGGATGGTCGTGCTTGAGCGGCCGCTGCAAGGTGATCGTGCCGCCGTTGATCGCCTTGATCCTGGCAACCTCGTTCCCCTTCACATTGTCGGCCCCCACCAGAATTTCGGTGTTCACATGGTACTGGGCCGCGTTCTTCACCGTGATGCTTGTCGCGCCCTTCTTGGCCGCCGCCGTGAGCGCCGTATTCATCGGCGCGGGCAGCCCCTTCTTGTTTTTCTTCTCCAGCATCGTGAACGGCCGCACCGACTGCTCGTAGGAGAAGCCGGTGATCACTCCGTCCGACGACTGGTTGTCGAACTGGAGAAAGTGCCAGTGGGTGTTGATCTTCGACGACTGGAAGTTCGTGTAGTCATCGTCTTCCCACTCGCTGGTCAGCGTCCAGTCCAGGCAGTCGTAGATGTTCCCCCGGACGACCAACGGATACTTCAGGTCGTCGTTCGCCCGGATCGCGGCCTCCTCCTCATGCAGCACATAGATCAACCCGTTCGGATCGACCACGGGAGGCTCCTTGCCCTGGGCCTTGGCGATCTTGATCGGCAGCTTGATGAAGTGGACGTTGTAGTTCTTGCGTCCGGCGTTCTCCGGGCAGAGGCTCCAGACCCCGTTTTCGCCGGGCTTCGCCTGCTCCGACGTCCGATCGCCGCTTTCATCCTGGTGGATCATCTCCAGCCAGGGGGCGCCCACGTGTCCCGGCGAGAACATCACCCGCTTGCCGAAGTGGGGCGTCAGATGCGGCCAGGCGACCTTTCCCGTGGCCGGCTCAAACATAATCGGGTGGCGCTTACCCGGATGCGTGGACTTGTACTTGGGATTGTCCGTCGTGCTTTCCTTTTCGCTCATCGCACGATTCCCGTCCCACACCCAATCCAGCACTGTGGCATCGTAGGACTGAATCTGGCCCTTCTCATCGTCCTTGTGGCCGGGCTTCCCCTGCGTCGGCAACTGCATCTCCACCCAATCCTTGATGTTGATCACGGCCGGGTTGGACTTCCAGTTGCTCTTGCCCTTCTCGACGATCTGGAAGGCCTTGCCGAACCAGTCCACCGTCTTGCCGACCAGCTTGTCGGAGGTCACCCCGACTTTGATGCGCCCCTTCCGGTCCGGCAGCTCGCGCAGGTCCGGCATCACGTCATTGCGGTACTCGCCCACCTGCATGGTGTTGTACACCCGCCAGTAGCCCCACATGCCCGCCACATAATGGTGCGCCACGTGGCAGTGGAACAGGAAATCGCCGGCCAACTGCTGGCAGAGGCCGGAGCCGCATTCGGTCTCCAGGTCCAGCGCCTCGGACGGCCCGATCACTTCCACGTCCACCCGGTCCGTCTTGTGCCGGATCACCGGATACTTCACCGGCCCGTTGGTCGCCGTGGCCCACAGATTCATGTCGTCGATGGCCCGCGGGCTGCGCGGCCAGCGGATCGTTCCGCCATGCGGATGGTGCGAGTGGAAGACTTCCGACCCGCCGTGAACCAGCCGGAACTTGGCCGGATCACCCATGTAGGAGCGAGGAATCGTCGGGGCCGCGTCGCCGAACGTGTAAGAACTGTAGCCCATCGACTCGTCTTCGAACCCGAAGTACTCGTGCTGGACGTGCATGTTGTTGATGCCGAACGGCTCGCTACGGTAGTTGATCGCGCGGCCGCCTGGCCTGTAGGCGTCGGTGAGCGGATCGCGCTGGGGCAGGAAGTCGCCCTTCTTGTTGACCGGCCGGAACGCCTCGTCGCCGACTTCATGGTAGATCAACACGAACTCGCGGAAGTCCGGACCGGTCCCATTCTTAATGATCGCCTGCCAGCCGCTCCGCTGGGGGGTGGGGTCGCCGGTGCCCAGCGGCTCCAGATACTCGGATCCCTTGGGCTCCACGACGAAGGTTCCAAACAACCCCATGACCGTCAGCTCGCGGTCATTGCTGAAAGAGTGGAACTGCCGGCCGCCTTCCTGCGTGTTCGGATGGATATACCATTCCAGATCCACGCTCTTGTCCTTCTCGACGATGGACTCCGAGTTGGTCGTAGTGGCCGGCTTGCCGGTCGCGCTGACCACCATGCTGGAGCCGTGGATGTGGAGGCTCACGTCCTCGCCGCCTTCCAGCTTGTTCTGCAGCTTGACCTTCAGGCAATCGCCCTGATTGGCGCGGATGACCAGTGGTTGAATCCACTGGGCCTGGACGCCGGGAAGCACTGCGCCGGGATCGTAGCCTTCCTTCTCGCGGGCGGCCTTGTTCTTGGCCTCTTCCTCCCGCACCTTCTCGAGGTTCTCCGTGAGCGCGTACATATAGCCGGGATAGTAGTCCAGCCACTGATTGAGCGTGATCTCGACGTTGATGGCCGACACATCGTAGGCCTTGACCGGAGCGCCGGCCGGGCACCGTCCCCCTTGCACGGCCGACACAGGCTCGACCCGCGGGTCGGATACGAGCAGCATATCCTGCCCGCCCGCTCCGTACTGGTGCATCATGGACATGTTGTTGTAAAGCCCACCCGTCTGTTGGGCCTGGGCATCCTGCCCCATCTGGAGCATGATGCGCTGGTGCTGCTGCTCCACCATCGCCGCCCGACCCGGACGTCCGGACATCGCGTCCTCGACGACGGTCTGCCCCTTGAGCTTCTCAGCCCAAGCCGGCGTCTGGTGCGACATGGCCGTCTGCTGGACGGTGGCGTGGCCCGCGTGGGGCGAAGATGGCTCAGCCGATACAGTCAGCGGGAGCCCAAACAGGACGCCCGCAGCCGCAAAACCGAGGATGATGGATGAAAGAGAAAACCTGTGGTAATACATTGGACCGGCCTCCTTAATGCAGTACACAAAATGACCCTGACAGTTGATGGCAAATGAAGCGTTACATGAATTTGGTGGGGGTTGGCGCAGCCTCCTGCTTACACTGGTGACTCGTGATCCTTAGGTAACACTCTCTGTCCGACGGGGGAAACAAAGATACTGAAGTTGGCCTTCCTCTGTCAACCCCTCTTCGCCTGCGACCGCGGGAAGGCCCATGGGACATTTTCCCGCTCGTCCAGCTTTGTGCGATATAATGGGGTGCCATGCTGTTGAAGCGGCTGCTGGTCGGGCTCCCCCTCAAAACAGCCCAAGCGGTGCACGAGCGACTGTCCAAGCGCCTCGCGCTGGCGGTCTTTTCTTCCGACGCCCTCTCCTCCGTTGCCTACGCCACCGAAGAAATCCTGCTGGTGCTGATCCTGGCCGGCGCCGCCGCCGTCTCCTGGTCGATCCCGATCAGCTTGATGATCGTCCTGCTCCTGACGATCCTGACTCTCTCCTATCAACAGATCATTTACGAGTATCCCCTGGGAGGCGGCGCCTACATCGTTGCGCGGTCGAACATCGGCGAGTTGTCCGGCTTGACCGCCGCCGCCTCGCTCATGATCGACTACGTTCTGACGGTTTCGGTGAGCGTGGCGGCCGGAATTGCGGCTTTGACCTCGGCGGTGCCGGGCCTCTTCGCCCACCGCCAGGCCCTCTGCCTGGCCGCCATTCTCCTTGTCCTCGTCGTCAACCTGCGAGGCGTCCGCGAGTCAGGCCGCATCTTCGCCGTCCCGACCTACTTCTTCATCAGCATGATCCTCGTGATGCTGGCAGCCGGATCGTTCCAGATCCTGACCGGGCAGCCGGGCCGGGATCTGGTCCCCAGCGGAAACAGGCCTGCGCCGGTGGTCGAGGGCCTGACCCTCTTCTTGCTGCTGCGCGCCTTCTCCTCCGGCTGTACCGCCCTCACCGGGGTCGAGGTGATCTCCAACGGCGTCTCGGCCTTCAAACCGCCGGAGCCCAGGAACGCGTCCCTCACCATGGCGGGAATGGCGGTCATCCTAGGCACTCTCTTTATCGGCATCAGCGCCCTGGCCTACCACTATGGGGTGCTGCCGAGGGAAGACGAGACAGTCGTGTCTCAGATCGCGCGGACGGCTTTCGGCGGGGGGCCGCTCTACTACCTGGTTCAGGTCGCGACCATGCTGATCTTGATCCTGGCGGCCAACAGCGCCTTTGCCGGGTTCCCCCGCCTGGCGTCGATCCTGGCGCGGGACAGTTACATGCCCCACCAGATGGCCATGATGGGCGACCGGCTGGTTTTCTCGAACGGGGTCATGATCTTGGGAGCTTTCTCCTGTCTGCTCATCGTCCTCTTCGACGGAGACACGCACGCGCTGATCCCCCTCTATGCGGTCGGCGTGTTTCTCTCCTTTACTCTCTCGCAAGCCGGCATGGTCCGGCGCTGGCTGGCCAAAAAGGGGCCTCACTGGCGCAAGAAACTCATCGTCAACGGCGTAGGGGCCGTGACCACCGGCCTTGCAACCCTGATCATCGCCACGACCAAGTTCGTCCACGGGGCCTGGATCGTCATCGTCTTGATCCCCCTCATTATCATGTGGTTCCGCGCCATCCACGCCCATTATGTGGCCGTGGCCGAGCAGATAGCCTTGGAGCGGGACCATCGCCCTCCCCCCCCCAGGCGGAATACGGTTGTCATCCCCATCAGCGGGGTCAACCGCGCCGTGGTCCGGGCGGTGGACTATGCGCGGACCCACTCGTCGGACATCCGCGCGGTCCTGGTGAACGTGGAGAAAGAGGAGACCGCTCTCACCGAGATCAAGTGGGCGCAATGGGGCTGCGGCGTGCACCTGGTGGTCTTGCCGTCCCCCTACCGGTCCGTGCTCGGCTCGTTGCTGGACTATATTGAAGAGCTGCTCAAGAAGGACCCGGACGGGTGGGTCACGGTGGTCATCCCGGAAATCCTGCCGGCTCGCTGGTGGCAGAACATCTTGCACAACCAGCGGGCTCTCATGCTCAAAGCGGCTCTCCTGTTCAAGGAACGGGTCATTCTCACCGATGTTCCGTTTCACCTGGAACGGTGACGATGACGGGTCTCAAGTTACAAGTAACAAGTAGCAAGTTTGCTCGGCCCTTGCGCCTTGTTACTTTGACCTTGTTACTTTGCCTGCCCAGCGGACAGGCATCGGCGTTCAAAATTCTCGCACCAGCCGACCAGGCGACGTTGAAGTCCGGTGAAGCAGTCACTGTGAAGGTGGACTTGGGCCGGGACACCGGCGTGGTGACGGTCCGTTATTACTGGTACGCCGATCAGGCCGAAACCCTGGTCGAGCAGGATGAGGGCAAGGCGGGAGCCACCGCGGGCAAGGACAAGATCGCCGACGAACGCTACTGGCAAAAGGACAGCGCCACCGGAGGCGCCATCGTCGCCACCCCGTTCCTGACCTCGACGGCACAGAGCGAGCCGCCGTTCGGCGGAGCGATCCGCGTGCCCAAGGAGGCGATCGGCAGGATGCGGCTGTTGGCGGTGGGGGAGATCTCCAGGGGCCGGTTGGGCACCAGAACCGTCTTTGACGAGGTCGAGGTGCAGGTCGAGCCGAAAGCGGATCTCACGGCGATCGAGTTCGAAACGGAGAAACCGCTTCGCCTCGGCCGGACCGGCCAGCAGGCAACCTACGGCCAGGTGGACACGATGGGCAAGGTCTTCGATCTCCCCGTGGTGGGAGTCTTTGCAGACGGCGTGACGAGACCGCTCACCTCACCGTCAACCGGAACGACGTTCAAGTCGTCCAATGAAAACGTCATTAAAGTGCACTCCGCGTATGGCCTCCTGCAGTTGGTGGGCAACGGCAAGACGACCCTCACCGTGGCCAACCGTGGCAAGAAGGAGACGCTGGACGTCAGCGTGGACGTGGGAGAGGAACCGAACCAGTCGCCGATCGCGGACGCCGGCCCGTCACGGACCGTCAAGGCGGGAACCAAAGTCGAACTGAGCGGGCTGAAAAGCCGGGACCCGGAGGGAGAGGCCCTCTATTACGCCTGGAGCCAAGTGCGCGGGAGCAAGGTCCCTTTGCTCGACGTGAACATGCCCAAGGCGTCGTTTCTCGCCCCGCCTGTGTCCGAAAAGCGGCTCTTCCGGTTCAAGCTGCGCGTCACGGATAAGCAGGGCGCCGACGGCTTGCCCGCGTTTGTGGACGTCATGGTAGAGCCGTGAGAGGCCGTGACAGGTGGTGATGGGTGATTGGACCAAGGAATCCGTATACGGCTCCAACTTGACTGCCTACCGTTCATTCCGTACAGTGTGCACATGGAACAGATGAAGATCATCGGAAAGCGATCAACCCTCAAGACGCCCGGTCTCCAGCATCTGGAAGCCTTTCTCGATCTGCTCGACCATGTTCGTTCCGTCCAGATCGAGCGCCCACACGGGCTTTTCCGCTTCCGCACATTCGAGGAGGCCCAACACTGGTGGGAACAGACCAGACACCCTCTCCGACACGCCCCCCGACCCTTGAAGACCTCAAGCGGGTCGGAGCGGCACTGAACGCCGCCCGCGCCAAGTACCTGGTCATCGGCGGTTTCGCCGTCAACTATTACGGCTTCACGCGCGCGACCGAAGACCTCGACCTGCTGATTGCTCGGGAATCCGAGAATATCGAGCGCATCAAGCAGGCGCTTTGCGTGCTGCCGGACCAAGCGGCCAAAGATCTCAGCTCTGCGGATTTTACTCACTATGCCGTCATTCGGATCGTCGACGAAATCACGGTGGACCTGCTGACCAAGGCCGGCGACGTCGTCTACGAAAACGCGGAGACCGTCCCAGTCCAGCTCGACGAGGTCACGCTTCCGTTCGCGTCGCTTCGCACGCTGATCGCCACGAAACCCGGCGCGCGCGAACGCGATCAGCTCGACCGGGCCTATCTCCTCAGGCTCCAGACCGAGCAAACTGAGCCCCGTGAAGAGTCTTAATACTTTCCTCTCGCAATTTGCCCTGTCAGGCTCTTTTCAATATACTGAGAGCCATTCTGAACCCTACAGGTTGTTAAGGAGACGACAACCAATGGCTAATGTCATGGTGTCCCTGTCAGATGAGGAAATGCGGCGTTTAGAGGAGCTGAGCAAACGCGAAGGCCTCACCGTGGAGCAGGTGGCGCGGCTCGGCGTTCACGACTTCATCAGCCAGCCGGACGAGGTCTTTCGCGCTGCTGCCAAGCGGGTCATGGAGAAGAACGCCGAGTTGTATCGTCGCCTCGCGTGACTCGCCACCTCACTCTTGCCGAACTACCCACCAGCAAGAACGTTGAAGTATGGACTCTTCTGAGCCCTGACAAGAATTGTTCGGTTGGGATTTATTTCGACTTTGTCAGAGAGCCTGCGGGAGACCATAAAATCTTCAAATTCGTTCGGTGGGGAAACGTTCTCCTTCGCATCCACGCTAGGGTAGAACCAGAACAAGACGCCACTCTGGGGTATTTCTGCGCATAACCTTCCGATGCCCCGCACTTCGCATTCCGCGCTCAGCGTTCTGCGTTCTTCGTTGCCTTATCGAAAGCTCCGCACCGCGTCGTCGACCGTCTCGTACATCGGGAAGATGGCCGAGTAGCCGGCAATCTCAAAGATCTCACGGATCTGGTCCTTCAGTGAGGTCAGCGCTACCTACCGCCTACCGGTACTTGCCATCCCACAGCACGTCCAGGAACTCTCGGTACGGGACGACGGTTATCCCTGAGACCTCTCGTGCCCGCGGCTCCAGACTCACGCACAGATAACGCTTGAGCTTTCGTTCTTCTGCGAGCGCCCGCAACGACTTGAGGTCTTGCGACCCCACGTTACCCTTGGCTTTCACCTCAACCGCCGTGTGGTCGCCCAGGATGAAATCCACCTCGAAGCCGGACGTGGATCGCCAATAGGCCAGCGATTCTCCGGAAACATAGTCACTATAGCTCCTGAGTTCATGCATGAGATAGGTCTCCAACGCTTCGCCGAACTCCGGCGTGCCAGAACGAAACTCCCGCCCCTGAAGCGTTGCCACGACCCCGACGTCGAAGAAATAGTACTTTGAAGAGGCCAGAGGCTTCCGTTTCTTCGACTTCCGCCAGGCCGGCAGCTCATGCAATACCAAGGTGTCTTTCAAGATCTCGAAGTATTCATATACAGTCGTGCGGGGAACCTGCGCGTCATTGGCGACCTTGGTGAAGTTGACGATCGTTCCATTGCACAGCGCCGAGACTTTGAGGAATCGGCTGAACGCGGGCACATTACGGGTCGCGCCCTCGGCCACGATTTCCTGTTGGAGATAGGCGCCTGCATACGCCTCAAGGTCCGCGAGGGGATCGTCCGAGAAGTAGATGGATGGCAGCAGCCCCCTTGTGATGGCGCGCTGAAGATCGAAGCGGTCGCCCAACTCTCGATAGGTCAGGGGATGTAAATATTTCGTCCGCGCTCGCCCCCCCAGCAGGTTGACGCCGCCCCCGCGCAGCTTCCGGGCGCTCGAACCGGTGAGGAGGAATCGAATTCCGCGCTGTTCGATAAGGCGATGCACTTCGTTCAGGAGGTCGGGCAGTCGTTGAACCTCGTCAATGACGACGATTTGTTCTTTCGTAGTGATCTCCTCTGCAAGGCGTCCAGGCCTGTGGCTCAACGTCAGATAGACCGACGTGTCCAGCAAATCGTACACACGCACGCCCTTCAGATTGTGCGCAATCAGGAAGCTCTTGCCAGTCAAGCGTGGGCCGAGGAGAAAGTGGGACTTTTTCTCCAACAGTCCGCGAAGATCGAGAGTGCGGTCAATAACAGGAGAGGCATCCACCATGGAGGCGGATGATATCACGCGACGACTCTGTCGTCAAATGCCATGACAAATGACGACTCTGTCGTCATTTACCGACTGAGGGGATCATCATACCTGGCGGCCCGGAAACGTCACCGGGTAAGTGAATGGGCTGAGGAGGCGTTCATTATTGCCTTACTGGAAGCTCTTGAGCGCGTCCGTTTCGACGTCAAAAATGGGGAAGATGGCCGAGAAGCCGGCGATCTCGAAGACTTCGCGGATTTGATCTTTCAAGGACAACAGCACGATCTTCCCGTTGACGGCCTTCAAACGCTTGGCCGCCATCAGGAGCACCCGCAGGCCGGCGCTGCTGATGTAATCCAATTGGAGCAAGTTAAGAGCGAGCTTCGTTTCGCCGCCGTCGATCAGACCCAGGAGCTTCTCCTCCAGCCGGGCGGCCGTGCTGGCATCCAGCCGTCCCGTGAGCGCCAGCACCATGACCGCGCCTTTCTTCTGTTCCGCAATCTCCATGACTACCCTCCGGCCTGTTGGAATGTCTCCAGGCCTCGCGCTACAACGATTCGTGGCCCGTTCACGCCGAGACCAGTTTCGTCAGAATCAGTCGGTTCTTCCCTTCCTGCCGGCGGTATTCGACGCCGTCCATCATCGTGGTGAGCAAATGAATGCCGAGCCCGCCGATCGGCCGTTCATCCAGCGGTTGACTGAGGTCCGGCTTCGGGGCTTCCAAGGGATTGAACGGCCTGCCGTCATCCTCGATTTCCGCCCGCAACTGTCCGTTTCGGAACGACAACCACAGCACGATGTGATGCTCGGCCGCGTCCGCGTACCCGTAGGAAATGATGTTCGTCACCAGTTCCTCCAACGCCAGATTGACGGCATAGACCACCTGTTGCGGCAACCCATGCCGTTCGGCAAACTGTTCGATCGCCTCGCCCAATCGGGACAGTTCCGAGAGCCGGTTCCGCAACACGAGGCGGAGCGCGCCCTTCGCCGATGCCTGGTTGTCCATCCCCTGCAGGTAGCGAACCGCCAGCAGCGTGATGTCGTCGGCCTGCGGCTCGCCCACCGCATAGGCCCGCACCTCCGCCACCGTGTCCCGGATGATCTCGAGCGTGGTGCCGTCCTGGATTCTCAGAAGCAGTTGCTTTAAGCGCGCATCGCTAAACAGGCTTCCTTGAGTATCCATGGCCTCGGTCACCCCATCCGTATAGAGGAACAGTCCCTCCCCCGGACGCAGACGAATCCGCTTGATCTGATACGGACTGTCCTGGATGACTCCGAGCGCCATGCCTCCCGGATTATCCAGCAGGGCCACGCTCCCCCGAGGCGACAGGAGATAGGGGAGGTTATGCCCGGCGTTGCTGTACTCCAGTTCGCCGGTGCGCGTATTGAGAATCGCATAGAACACGGTCACAAACATCGCGGAGTCGTTGTCGGGACACAGCAAGTTGTTGACCTGCCGCAGACATTCTCCCGGATCGACCCCTTGCATGGCCGTGGCCTTCAGCATCGTGCGACTCACGGCCATGAAAATGGCCGCCGGGACTCCCTTGCCTGACACGTCCGCGATGACCAGGCCCAGCCGCTCCTCGTCGATGAGGAAGAAATCATAAAAGTCCCCGCCCATCTCCTTCGCGGGGATCGACTCGGCATAGAGCTCGAAATCGTCCCGATCCGGAAAGGCCGGGAACGCCCGCGGAAGGATGGATTTCTGAATCTCGCTCGCGATCCGGAGCTCGCTGCCGATCCGCTCCTTCTCCTCCATCGTCCGGCGGAGCTCTTCCGTGCGCTCGACGACCCGCTTTTCCAGGAGCTGGTTGGCATCCAAGAGCTCCCGCTGCTGGGATCCGATGACCGCTTTCATCTGATCAAAGACCTCCGCGATGTGGACCACTTCATCTCCGAAGCGTTGCGCGGCCGGATGGCCGGGCGCATACGGCCACTGGCCGACGAAGGTTTCCATTTTCTCTTCCAGGCTGGCCAGAGGTTGCGTGACCGTCCGCCTGGTGCTGAAAGCGACAATCACCAGGACCAGCACGCTCATGCCCGCCCCGCCGGCTAGGGTCAGCGCCAATTCCTGCCGGCTTTCCTGCATGTACTGATCCACCGGCATGATGATCTCCAACTCCCCCATGAGATCGTTCAACTGGAAATCGCGTTTCGGGCTCTGGGGATGGCCATTGTGGCAGTTGACACAGGACTGGGCTGACGCCACGTCCGCCATGAGCACCCGCATGACCGTCCGGCCTTCGATCGTGTCGGTGCGGGCGAAGTGGCCCTTGGGATTCTTCATCAGGTAGTCAAAGGCCTCTCGCTGGAAGTCGTCTTTGAGGCGCTTGTCCTTGTTGATGGCCCAGGGACTGATGAGATTGGCCTGGTACCCGTTCTTGTGGGAGGCGGTGATCGCCGACACCTCCCGCACAAAGGTGGCCGGCAAGGGAAAGCGTCCATGGACCTTCTCATAGTCCGGCCCCATGGTCCCGCCCAGCTCGATCAGGCGGGGGACCACGACCTTCGCATAGTAGCCGCGGTCGGCCATGATCTGCGTATGGAGGCTCCGCGCGCGCTGCGTCAGCTTTTCCTGAAGATTGGCCTTGTTGCGCTGGTGTTCGACGGCGGCTGCCACCAACGAGATGGCGGCAATAAGGGGCACCGTCAGAACGATCAGCTTGGTTCCAACCCGCCAAGATCGAAAAGCCTGAAAGCCGGTCTTAAGCATAGCGGCTGGTTCCCCCTGCTTCACCCGCTTATCCTGTCAGATTCGATCTCTGCGATGGGACCAAGCCAGCAGGCGCCCCGGACGAACCGGCTTTCCTGGGCTCCGGCCTGATCGTTGTTCTCGTGAGAGAGCTGAAGGATCTTGTCGAGGGTGCCCTCTTCGAAAAGCCCGGCCACGGTCGCGGCCAAGTCAAGCTCGCCCTGCGTCAGCGGACGGGGGGAAAAGGCCGCAGCGTGAAAGTTGCCGGCCGGCCAGGATCGCTTGCCCAAGGGAGACAGAAAGGAGGCCAAGGCCGAGCGCTCTGCCCGCGCCGCCACGCCGACCGCCAGTGTCACGCATGGGGTCACGGCCCGGGCGCTGCCCCCTCCTGGTGGAAGGGATGCGGCAACAGAGCCGTCGAGGAGAGGCGAGCGCTCCAAGGATCGTCCCACCAGGCTGGCCGCTTCGGCCACCAGAACCATGCCGGCCGCATCAGCTTTGACAATCTCCAAACAGGCCGACACCAGCTCGCTCAACGGTACAGGACCGGCCGACGGCACGGTTTCAAACCTGACCAGATGGGCGAATAGGCCTTCACAGGACAGGCAGGTCAGGATTTGCGCGTCAGGCAGAAAGGATCCGCCCTGGAGCTGATAGTCCGGCACGCCCCTCCCGTCCGTCGGCTGATACACGACAGCCCCGGCTACAGCCATCAGGTGCCCGAAGCGTTCCCGGCAGTCCTGAACATCATGGCCCAACGCACCCAGCCCCACCGCCATGGTCCCGCTCGGAAACTGCAGGGTCCGGCACTGGTCTTCGCTGAACACCCCCCCCGTGGAAGCCTTCCGCAGGCCCGACCAGGCGGCAGGCCAGGGTCGCGAAAGGCGTGTCGACGATTTCGAACTTCACCGTTCCGCGATCGAGCAGCCTGACCCGGCTCTGCTCCCTGGCCGACTCAGCCGGTTGCGAATCTTGCGCAGCCGCCGACATGCTCTTGAGACCCAGCAGTTCCTCGAACCCGGCCAGGGCGAGGACCATCTTGACCGGCGCAGAGGCGTCCGAGACCAGGAACGTCCCCTGACTCCCCTTCAACTGTTTGTAGTACTTGAGCAGGACCCGGATGCCGGCGGAACTCAGATACTCCACCTCCCCCAGGTCCAAGCGGACCTGGCGCGCACCGCCGCTGATGACTTCGCCCAGCGCGCGGGACAAGTGGTCGGCCCAATAGGCATCAAGCCTCCCACTGACTGCCACTTCCTGCCAGTCACCGACCTGTCGCTTGGTTACTTCCATAGTTGATGTCTCCCAACCAATCGGGGCAGCAGCTTATACCGCACCGTCCGTGATGTAAAGTGAGGGCGGGGCGGGGATCGCCGCGTCACCCCTTCCCCGCGTCCCCGCTTCGCTTTCCGATTCATGCTTCACGGGCTTTCCAGCGCTTACTCCAGGGCCTTGCCGTAGAGGGCCCGGGCGCGGGCGAGCGTTCGGATATGCCGTCGCAGCGCCGGCCCATAGCGGGAGCGCAGGACCGTCTGGCGAAAGGGCACGACGCGGCGACGGACCTTTCCGATTTCACTCTGTAATATCCGAACCAATGCGGCACCGCAGGGGCTCAGCCAGCCAAGCCGGTCCGACGCATGGGCGAGGTCTCGGAGAGAGTAACCGACCGACTCTACTTCCTCCAGACACCGGAACCGCGCGCGCAGAACGTCGTCTCGTGCGCTCATCGCCGAGTCTCCGTGTCCCCGCGTCCCCGACGCGGCGACGCAGCGAGCGGGCGACGCGGCGGCCCACGAGGCCAGCCGTTCGAAGAGGATCGCCCCCATCGTGAACGTGAAGGTCGCATGCAGGATGCCGTGCAAAGGCCTCAGACTGCGCCGCCAAGGAGAATAAAAGACTTCCTGGTTCCGATCCCCCCGTTTCATGTCGTATTTTCGGAGCAGGAGATTCAAATGATGATGACTGTTCTCATGGATCAGATCGTCGATCAGGTCGAACTCGTCCCGCTCGAAGGTATTGATGAAGGAAAGGCCCGGCCTGTTCCGGTAGCTGAAGCTCACAACGCCCCTGGCCTTCAAGGGGACGACTCGACTCGTCAGGAGCGCGACCATCTCTGCCCCCTCCGGCCAGGCCTGCTTGATGACGCCCAGGGCTCGTTGAAAGCGCGCGACAAGAGTCGGCGACGCCTGGGTCACGCGTGAGGGCGTGAGGTCGCTTCGGTACAGCAAGGCCGATCCCAGCGTCACGTGACCAAATTCAAGCGGACAAGGCGGGATCAAGCGCCAGTGCCAGGGCGGCTGCTGTTCATGGGACCAGAGAGGGATCTGCTCCCGACCGACCGTAATCCGGATGCTGTCACGCCCGATCAACAGGCGCGCAACGGAGCCCCCCGCGGCTATTTTTTTTCTGAGCCGAGCGGGCGGGTCCAGATAGGCCCCTTCCAGCCCCACGTAGACCCGCCCCGGCAATTCGGCCCGCTCAAAGTTCGCGCTCAGATCACAGGGGACCATCCAACTAGGCCGGGCAGACCGCTTCATGCCCCTGTTCGTTTCGACCAGCCAAAGACAGGGGAGACCCGGCACGAGGAACAGAGACTCCTGCATAACCTGCCGGGCCAGACGAGCGCAGAGGCGCGAGAGCCGCCGTCCCAACCCCGCTGGTTCCGGCTTGCCGCGGGGAAAGATCTCGTCCTGGTAGCTATTTTCGTAGAATTTCTCCTGACACTCCGCCAGGAGGTCCGCGGCAAAGTCACGCGGATGGCGCTCGACCAGGAACTGTTCGCGCAAGTCGATGAAGTAGAGCAGGTCGTTCAGCTCCTCAATCCACCCGACCACCTTCCAGTTGGAATAGTCGTCGGGTTTGAGCGAGTCGCCCAGGAACCGAAAAAAGTCCAGCGGCAACCGGAAGGCGGTCACCGACCGCCGATAATGGGCCTCCAGATCGTCGCAGAGGTCGTACAGGAGCGTCCGCATGGAGGCACGGAACTCGCCCATCAGTGAGGACAGAACAGCGGAATCAACAAGCTTGAGGTGAGGTACCATGGGGTCTATGCAGGGGGCAGGCCAAGATCATGCATGGGCAGAGTGCCCGGACAAGAATTGCTTGTCAGCTTTCAACTTTATCCGCCTGTCTGCTTCCCTTGTCAGCTTGCTCACTTGACACTTGTCAGCATCCAGACATTGGTGATCTTTTTCAACATCCTGTTATAGGGTCTGCTCCTTGGTCTCCGTCATCATCTTTCCCGCAGACTCCAGCAGATCCCGGCCTACGATGATCGGCGCCTTAAAATGGACCGCCAGCGCGATCGCATCGGAGGAGCGGCTGTCGAACACCTTGGAGGTATTCGGCATGGCCACCGTCAGGGCTCCGTAATAGGTCCCGTCTTTCAGCGTCACCACTGTCTGTGTGACCTTTCCGCCGAATCCCTCCAGGATCGACCGCATGAGGTCGTGGGAAAGGGGCCGGCGCAACTTCTGGCCGGCTAGGACGCTTGCAATCGACCCGGCCACGGTCGGATCCACAAAAATCGGGATCGCGCGGTTCTCCGCCTTCAGCAGGACCACGGGCCCGTGGTCGGAGAGACGGACATCCACATCCTTGATGACGATCTGATCGGGGCCCTGGCCGGCGCGGCTTTCAGTCTGGGCCTGCGACGGCGCATCCGAGAGAGTGACACAGAACCCGGCGATCAGGATCAGCGGGCACAACCGTCCGAGCTGTTCCATGGCGCCCTCCATACCAAGCTTCGCTAGAGCCGCCCCCTTCGATCAAAAGGGGGCGGATAGTTACTTTGCCTCCAGTAGGCTTAGATTCTTCGCGAACGGAAAATTTTACTCCAGTAAATATCAGTCAAGTTTGGAGTTCCTCCAGCGGAAAGCTGATCGCTGATGGCTAAGGGCTACCCACGCACGAATGCGTTTGAATCCTTTTCGATCCCAATCTGCGTTTCAGGCCCATGGCCGGTGATAACGCGCGTCGCTTCGTCCAGCGTGTAGAGTCTCTCGCGGATGGACTCCTCGATCGCGCCGAAATCACCGCCCCAGAGGTCGGTCCGTCCGATCCCTCCCCGGAACAGCGTGTCCCCCGCCAGCAACAACTGTTCCTGCGCAAAATAAAAACTCATGGACCCCGGCGTGTGCCCCGGCGTGTGCAACGCCTGGCCTTCGATCCCGCCGAGGACGAGCTTCTCTTGGTCTTTCAGCCAATAATCAGGGGGCGGGGCCGGCACGTAGGACACCCCGAACAGGCGGCACTGTGTCTCGACCATCTCCCAGAGCCTCCGGTCGTCTTCGTGCAAGGCCAACAGCGCCCCAGTCGCCTTCTTCATCTCGCCGGAGGCCAGGAAGTGATCGAAGTGGGCATGGGTATGAAGAATGCTGACAACGGTCAGCCCGAGGTTTTGAACTTCGCGCAGAATCTGCTCCGCCGCACCGCCTGGGTCCACCACAATCGCCTGCTTGGTCACCGGGTCGCCCAGAATCGTGCAGTTGCAGCCTAGCGGTGGCACCGAAAAGGTCCGTCTAATAAGGCCGCTCATCTTTCCGTCAGTCTCCTCACTCCTCACTTCTAACTCCTGACTGGCTGTCTCATGCTATCGCCCCTGCGGTCCAATGGCAAGTCGTCTCCAGGGGACGTCGTTCGCGTCTCGTCATCAGTAGCAAGTTGCAAGTCGCAAGTGGCAAGGCACAAGTAGCAAGCGCGCAAGTGACCAAGTAGCAAAAGTCCGAAACTTGTTACTTGGCCACTTGCAACCTGTCAGCTATTCCATTTGCCATTGGCACGCTTCACGCTTCACGCTATTCCGGTCGCGCGATCCAGAGCACGTCCGTGTCGGCGATCTCCCAAGCCTGGCCGCGCCGAGACAGCCACAGTAAAAATCCAGCCCCGGTACCGTCCTCGCGGTGATCCCCCACATAGACCAGGGCTTGATCCCCCTTCACGTTGAACCCCGCACGGGAGAACCCCAGGATGCCGACGGTAGCCGGAGCAGCCTGTGTCAGACTGCCGTGGGTGTGGGAGGGGTGCGTTTCGCAGGGCCCCCTCCCACTTGAATAGGCAAAGGCGGCGGGAACCGGCACGAGTGACACTTCCGGCTCCAGCCCTTCCTCTGTAATGAACCGATACCCGACTCCGAAGTTGAACCGGGCCTCCAGGCGAGAGGGTCGGCGGTTCTTCGCAATGAAGTCCTGCACCAGATCACGCGGCAGGCGCCTCTCGAAGAAACCATTCTCCTCAAAGAGAGCCAGGCTGGTCGGCGGCCAGTCAGGCCCCAGTCTTGTTACCGTCAGCCGCTCGATCAGAACCAGTTTTGTCTGAGAGGTCAGAAATTTGTCCATCACCACTCGATCATAGATGGCATAGTCCTCGATCGGGACCGGTTCCAGCCCGGCATCAGGTTGTTCGGCGCGTAGAACATCCGCAGGAGCAGCCGGCAGACAGAAAATCGTGAGAAGGAGCAGACAGAGCACGACGAGCACGGTTCGCATGGGGTCAAGATAACGCGACGACGAGCGGTGAGGCAAGCAGGCCTCAAGCGACATTTGCCTTCCAGGAGCAATTCCCCCTAGAATCCGACGCAGCCACCGTGACGATCCTCCCAACAAAAATTTGGACCAGTTTCTTGTGCACCCTTTCACTCACGTGCGGCTGGGTGCTCGGTCTATGGTCACCGGAGATGTCCCCTGCCCAGTCGGTTGATCCACAACAACTGACCTTGCGCTTAGCTGCCATCGCCCGCTTAGCCGCCCTCTCTCCGACAGTCGCAATCCCGGCCGGCTGGTTTCTGATGGGTACCCCCCGCAAGGACGATGACCCCTTCGGGCTGGAGACCCAGTATGACGACACGGAATCACCGCAACGCCGCGTCTGGCTGGACGCCTACGAGATGGACCGTGACGAAGTGAGCCTCGCCGAGTATCTGGCCCACCTGCGCCGGCACCGGCGCCAGCCGCCGGACGAGTTGCAGCGGTTGATCTGGCACGTCATCACCGTGCACGCCATGCCTGATTACGTCCTCGCCCATTGGCCGGCCCTCTATATGACCTGGGCCGAGGCAGCGGATTTTTGCCGGGCCCAGGGAAAGCGCCTGCCGATGGAGGCTGAATGGGAAAAGGCAGCCAGGGGAAGCGAGGGGAACCTGTTTCCCTGGGGACGCGCCACGCCGGAGTCGGGTCTCGCCGTCTTCGGTCAGTATCATGCCCACGAGATTCCGCTTGTCGCGGCTGTCGACAGCGGCGAGGAAGGGCAGAGTCCCTATGGCCTCCGCCACATGGCCGGAAACGTGGCCGAGTGGGTGCAGGATTGGTTTTTGTTCGACTACTATGCCATCATGCCGGAGCGCAACCCGCCAGGTCCCAATGCCGGCCGCTACAAGAGCGTGCGCGGCGGATCGTGGAAGAGCAAGCCCAACATGTTGCGGGCCGCCACGCGCGGCGGCGCCTTGCCGGACCAGCGCTCGCCGACCATCGGCTTCCGCTGCGCGAAATCGGCTTCTTGAGGACCTTCATCCTCACTCCGTCTCACCCTGCTCCATTATTCTTGTACAGGTTCTGCATGAGGGTATATATTTTTAGGAGCGTACGGGCAGGCTAGATCAACATGCCGATCGCTGGGTGACCACCCTGGTGGTGGCATCGACGGCTATCATCCTCAACGCGGACATCATGCTCCCGCTGGGCATGGCAGTCCCCATCGCCTATGGGCTTCCGGTGCTGCTGACCCTTTGGTCATCCCGTCCGCTGTTCACGTACCTCGCCGCAAGCGTCACCACCGCGCTCACCCTGCTCGGGCTCTTCTTTTCTCCTCCGGGATTGCCAGAATTGGCCC
>VGXG01000033.1 GCA_016873395.1 Nitrospira sp.
CTGGACCGGCATGGGTTTTCCGAGCTGCCCATCATGTCCTACGCCGCCAAGTTCGCCTCCTGTTTCTACGCGCCGTTCCGGGACGCGGCGGACTCCAGCCCGAAGTTCGGCGATCGCCAGTCCTATCAGATGGACCCAGCGAACGTGCGCGAGGCCATGCGGGAGATCGACCTGGACATCGAAGAGGGGGCCGACATCGTGATGGTCAAACCGGCTCTGCCCTTCCTGGACGTCATTGCGGCGGCGCGGAGCCGGACGACCCTGCCGATCGCGGCGTATCAAGTCAGCGGGGAATACAGCATGATCAAGGCCGCGGCCGGAGCCGGCTGGCTGGACGAATCGCGCGCCGTGATGGAGTCGCTCCTCTCGATCAAGCGGGCCGGGGCGGATCTGATCGTGACGTATTTCGCCAAGGAGGCGGCCGGGCTTCTGCGCGAGCACCTATGAGGAGGGGCGCCGCATGAAAGTGACGCGGGGGCTTGCCGAGCATAAGCGGGCGCCTTATCCGGTGCTGACGATCGGCAATTTCGACGGGTTGCATCTGGGTCATCAGGCCCTGTTGAGCACCGTCGTGGAGGCCGCTTCGGTCTCCGGTGGGACGCCGATCGTGCTCACGTTCGATCCCCATCCGGTCACGGTGCTGAAGCCGGACATCGACCTCTGCCTCTTGACGACGCTCGAGGACAAACTGGCGCGGTTTCAACATGCCGGGATCGAGGAAGTGTTGTTCCTGTCCTTCGATCGTGCCCTGGCTTCGCTCATGCCGGAAGAGTTTGTCAGCCTGATCCTCAGGGATGGCATTGGGGTCCGCGAGGTGTTTGTGGGGGAGCACTTTGCGTTCGGCAAGGGGCGGTCTGGACGGATCGCCGATCTTGCGCGTCTCGGCCGGGAGGCCGGATTCCTCGTGCGTCCGGCCCAGCCGGTTCGGATGGACGGAGATGTGATCAGCTCGAGCCGAATTCGTCAGCTCTTGCAGGCGGGGGACGTGCGCGGAGCCGCCCGATGCCTGGGGCGACCCTATGAATTAAGCGGACCCGTGGTTCAGGGAGCGCAGCGGGGGCAAGGGCTGGGGTGGCCGACCGCCAACTTGCGACTTCCACGGGGGCGGGTCATTCCGGCCGACGGGGTGTATGCGACGACCGCCATCTGGAACAAGCAGCTGTTCGAATCGGTGTCCTATATCGGTACCCGTCCGACCTTCGGGGCGGGTGAACGGTTGATCGAGGTCTACCTGTTGGATCAGCGGGTGGATCTCTACGATCATGACATCCGCGTGCAGTTCGTGAAACGCCTGCGCGGCGACCTGACATTTGCGACAGCCGTTGAACTGGCCGCCCGCATCGATCTCGACGTGAAGCTGGCCCGCGAGGCGTTGAAGGGCGCGGTTCCTTCAACAGCCGACGCGTAGAGCAAGGATCGTATGAGTCGTGTTGTCCTGCAACCAGCCGATACGAAGCTTGTGCGGCACTTGGCGGAGGTGGCGCGGAGCGGGGAACTGTTTGCACCGGGGAGCCATCTCTTAGTCGCTGTTTCAGGCGGACCTGATTCGGTGGCGCTCCTGGCTTCGCTGGGTGAATTGATTCCCTCTTGGAACTTGAGACTCAGTGTCCTCCACATCAACCACGGCTTGCGGGGGGAGGAGTCCGACGAAGATGAACGGTTTGTCGCAGGCCTTTGCAATCAGCTGGGGATCACGTTCCGGTGCGAACGGATCGACCTGAAGGAAACCGCCGGTGGCTGCAGCAGGGGCGCCTCCCTGCAGGAACGGGCGCGGGAGGCCAGGTACGAGGTGTTGGCCAAGATCGGGAGAGAACTGGAGGTCGATAAAGTGGTGCTGGGCCATACGGCCGACGATCAAGCCGAAACCTTGTTGATGTGGATGCTCCGGGGTGCGGGGATGGCTGGACTGGCGGGGATCCCACCGACTCGCGAAGGGTTTTTCATCCGCCCGTTGCTGGATGTCGCCAGGGCAGACATCATGGACTATCTCGAAGCGCGAGGGCTGACCTATCGTACGGACTCGAGCAACGCCAAGCCCCTCTATGTGAGAAATCGAGTCCGCCGCGAACTCCTGCCGCTGTTGAAACGCTATAACCCGGCGATCGTCACGGTCCTCACGAGGCAGGCGGATATCCTTCGTGAGGAGGATCTCTGCCTGAACCAATGGGTATCTGAACAATTGGCTCGTGTCTCCCGTCGTGAGGGCGCAGCCGTGCTCGTGGACCGAGCCGGCCTCTTGGCCCTGCCCCTGGCGGTGCAACGGCGGCTGGTCCGGGCCCTGCTCCGTCAAACAGGCGGACTGGTCAAAGGCCCCACCTTCCAAGCCGTGGCTTCGGTGCTGAACCTGGCTTCTCAGGGCCAGTCCGGTTCCCGGGTCGCCGTGCGCGGAGCCTCTGTCGAACGAGCTTATGGTTGGATCAGGTTCAGCCCTTCCGACGAGCGCAGCTCCGGCCGTCGGAATTTTGCGGTGGGCGGTGATCCATCGGTCAGATTGGCTCTTTCTCTTCCGTCTCTCCTCCGCTGGCCCCTCACCGGTCATGTGATCCGGGCCACCCAGGGCGGCCCCCCTGCGACCGACTCGGCCCCTATAAAAACCGGGCAAGCGGCGACCTTTGATGCGGACCTGGTGACCTTGCCGCTGTTGGTTCGCTCCTGGACCGCGGGCGATTGGTTCTGTCCGGTCGGGCTGGGGGGACGGAAGAAAAAACTCCAGGATTACTTTTCGGATATCAAGCTCGCCCGTCACGAGCGGGCCAAGGTGCCCCTGCTGGTCGCGCCCGAGGGCATCATGTGGATCGGAGGCTACCGAGCCGACCATCGCTTCCTGGCCAGGGTCGGGACGACCAGGACCGTGACCGTCGAGTTGCTGGATGGCGGCTCTCAGGACAACCCATCAGGAGAAGGAGGAACTGGCTGATCATGGAGCGAATCTTCGGACGGCCGATCGTCACCCAGGAGGAGATGCGTGCGCGCATCAAGGATCTTGGCCGGCAGATTACCGCCGATTATGCCGAGAAGGACCTCATTCTCGTCGGGATTCTGAAGGGGGCCTACGCGTTTTACGCGGACTTGGCCCGCGCGATCCGGCTGCCGTTGCGGGTGGATTTTTTGATCGTCACCAGTTACGGCTCACGGTCGAAGACATCCGGCAAAGTCAAAATGGTGACGGATCTGACAGAGGACATCGCCGGGCGGGACGTGCTGCTCGTCGAGGATATCGTGGATTCCGGCCTGACGGTCAAGTACCTGATCGGGACGCTCTCCAAGCGCAGGCCGAAATCCATCCGCGTCTGTTCCTTGCTGAGCAAACCGGAGCGACGGAAGGTGGATGTGGCGGTCGACTATGTCGGGTTTCAGATTCCCAACAAGTATGTGGTCGGGTACGGGCTCGATTACCAGCAGAAGTACCGCAACCTGCCGTACCTTGCGGTGCTGGACACGGTGGATGATGAAGGGCAGGGATTCTGACTCGCTGTTGTCAGGGTCGAGGAATCTGTGTTATGGTTGGTGGTCATTTTAAGCGGCTTCTTCGGCTTCATCTGAGGAGAAAGAGCACGGGTGCAGAACGATCCGCTCACAGGAAAAAGAAGTTGTCAGTCCTCAGTGTTCGGTTCTCAGTTGCATGACTGAAGACTGAAGACTGATGACTGAAAACTGACTGCTCCCTGGCAAGCTTGGTATGGAGGATGGCGGATGAATTCTCGGGTTAAGAATCTGTTGTTCTGGGTGGTGGTGGGTCTGTTTATGATCCTCCTGTTCAATCTGTTCAGCGTCCCCACCCATGCCCCCGAAGAAGACGTGATCTTCAGCGACTTCATGGCCCAACTGGACAAGGGCGAGATCACGAAAGTCATCATCAAAGCCAACCATATCAGCGCGATTCTCAAGGACGGCACCCGCATCCGGACCTATTCGGCCGAGTATCCCGAACTGGTCAAGGTGCTTCGGGAGCGCAACGTGCAGATCGAAGCCAAGCCGCCCGACGACAGCCCCTGGTACATCACCTTTCTCGTGACGTGGGGGCCGTTCATTCTGTTTTTGGGGCTCTGGTTCTTCCTCATGCGGCAGATGCAGATCGGCGGCAACAAAGCGCTCTCCTTTGGGAAGAGCCGGGCTCGCCTGCTGACCGAGGAGCGCAAGAAGATCACCTTTTCCGATGTGGCCGGGATCGATGAAGCCAAGGAGGAAGTGGCGGAGATCATCGAGTTCTTGAAGGACCCGCGCAAGTTCCAGAAGCTGGGCGGGCGAATCCCCAAAGGCGTGCTGATCGTCGGGCCACCCGGAACGGGCAAGACGCTGCTGGCAAAAGCCATTGCGGGGGAGGCCGGGGTGCCGTTCTTCAGCATCAGCGGCTCCGATTTCGTCGAAATGTTCGTCGGGGTCGGGGCTTCCCGCGTCCGTGATCTGTTCGAACAGGGCAAGAAGCATGCTCCCTGCATCATTTTCATCGATGAAATCGACGCTGTCGGCCGGCTGCGCGGCGCTGGCTTGGGCGGCGGCCACGATGAGCGGGAACAGACCCTCAACCAACTGCTGGTCGAAATGGATGGGTTCGATACCACCGAGGGGGTGATCCTGATCGCGGCGACCAATCGGCCGGACGTCCTGGACCCGGCGCTCCTGCGCCCGGGGCGGTTCGACCGCCAGATCGTGGTCAGCCGGCCCGATCTCCGGGGCCGCACGGAAATTCTCAAAGTTCATACGAAGAAGGTTCTGGTCGCACCCGACGTGGAATTGGAAAAGATCGCACGCGGTACCCCTGGCTTCTCGGGAGCCGATCTGGAAAACCTGATCAACGAAGCCGCTCTCTGGGCGGCCAGGCAGAATAAGAAAGCCGTCGAGAGCGTTGATTTTGAGATGGCGAAGGATAAAGTGCTCATGGGGGTTGAGCGGAAGAGCCTGATCCTGAGCGACGACGAGAAGCGGGTCACCGCGTACCATGAAGCCGGCCATGCATTGATGGCGAAGCTGTTGCCCGGCACCGATCCCGTCCACAAGGTCACGATCATTCCCCGCGGCCGCGCGCTCGGGATGACGATGCAGTTGCCGACCGATGATCGCCACAACTACTCCAAGGAGTTCCTCTACAACACGCTCGCCATCCTGTTGGGCGGACGGGTCGCGGAGGAGCTCGTCCTGCACCACATCACCACTGGGGCGGGGAATGACCTGGAGCGGGCGACCGACCTGGCGCGGAAAATGGTGTGTGAATGGGGGATGAGCGAGAAGCTGGGGCCGCTGACCTTCGGCAAGAAGGATGAGGAGATTTTCCTCGGGCGGGAGATCGCCACGCGGCGTGACTTCAGCGAGCAGGTGGCGATCGAGATCGACCATGAGGTCAAGCGTCTGGTCACCGAAAACTACGAACGGACCAAGCGGATGCTCACGGAACATATGGGCACGCTCAAGGCCTTGGCCGAAGCCCTGCTTGAAAAGGAAGTGCTCGACTCGCCCGAAATCGATCAGATCCTTCAGCGGGGCTCGCTTCCCCAGACAACCCCGGCCTGAGACTGTCGTGTTTAGTTCTCAGTTTTGAGTTTTCAGTATCTCCGCTCACGACTCAAACGTTCGACTCGCGACTCACAATTCAAAACTCGCAACTTGAGTCCCAACGTGCTCAGAGCCAGAGGACGGCTGATTCCATTGGAGGCCCCCCTGCTGATGGGGGTGCTCAACGTGACGCCCGACTCGTTTTCCGACGGGGGCCGGTACCTGGAGCCGGCCGCGGCGGTGGCGCACGCCTGTGCCATGGTCGAGCAGGGGGCGGATCTGATCGACGTTGGGGCCGAATCCTCTCGACCCGGCTCGGAGCCGGTGGAAGAGGAGGAGGAGATCCGACGTCTCATCCCAATCGTGGAAGAAGTCTGCCGCCGGACGTCTGTCCCGGTTTCGATCGACACGACCAAGTCGCGCGTCGCCCGGCTTGCGCTTGACGCAGGCGCGTGCATCATCAACGACATCAGCGCGCTCCGGTTCGATCCTCGGATGGGAGAGGTGGTCGCCGAGACGGGAGCCGGTCTTGTCCTCATGCACATGCAGGGCAGGCCGAAGACCATGCAACAGGCTCCTCGATACGAGAACGTCGTCCGGGAGGTGCAGCAGTTCTTGGTCGAACGGCTGGAGGACGCCTCCGCGGTCGGCATCGACCCGATGCAGATCCTGCTTGACCCGGGCATCGGTTTTGGCAAGAATCTCTCTCACAACCTGACGTTGCTGGCCGAAATCGGCCAGCTTCGCGCGATCGGGCGTCCGTTGCTGGTGGGCGTCTCCCGCAAGGCCTTTGTCGAACAGGTCCTGGGCTGCCCGGTCGGGGAGCGGATGATGGGGACGGCGGCGGCGGTCGCCGTGGCGGTCTTGCAAGGAGCGCTGGTGCTGCGGGTCCATGACGTGGGCCCGATGCGGGATGTGATCAGGATGGCGGGAGCCATTAAAAGCTATCAGCGCTCAGCGCTCAGCCAAAAGCTGACCGCTGAGTGCTGATTGCGCCTAAGGAGACCCATGCGAAAGCTGTTCGGAACTGATGGGGTGCGGGGAGTCGCCAATCTCGAGCCGATGACCAGCGAGACGGCCATGAAGCTGGGGCGGGCCGCGGCGCACCTATTCACACGGCGGACCGGCCGGCACCAGATCGTGATCGGCAAGGATACGCGCCTGTCCGGCTACATGCTGGAATCGGCGCTCACCTCCGGAATCTGCTCGATGGGGGTGGACGTGCTGTTGGTGGGCCCCATGCCGACCCCGGCCATCGCGTTTCTGACCCGAAGCCTCAGAGCGGACGCGGGAGTGATGATCTCCGCCTCCCACAATCCCTACCAGGATAACGGCATCAAGTTTTTTTCCAACCACGGGTTCAAGCTGCCGGATGAGTTGGAAGCGCGGATGGAAGCGCTGATCACGTCGGGCGAGATCGAGCACCTGCGGCCGACTGCTGATGCGGTCGGAAAAGCCTTCCGGATCGACGACGCAGAGGGGCGTTATATCGAGTTCGTGAAGCGGTCCCTGCCCAAGGACATAGATTTTCAGGGGCTCCGGGTGGTGGTCGACTGCGCTCATGGGGCGGCCTACAAGGTTTCTCCCAAAGTGTTCCGGGAGCTGGGGGCGACCGTCTGGGTGGTCGGCGACGAGCCGGACGGGACCAACATCAACGCCGGGTGCGGCGCGGTCCATCCGGAACGGCTGCAACAGGCGGTGCGGGACCACCGTGCCCATCTGGGCATCGCCCACGACGGAGATGCCGATCGAGCCGTCTTTGTGTGTGAAGAAGGCCGTCTGGTGGACGGCGACCATGCCATGGCCATGCTGGCGCTTGACCTCCACGCGCGAGGCCAGTTGAAGCGGCAGACCGTAGTGGGGACCGTCATGAGCAATTTCGGGCTGGAGCTCGCACTCTCGAAAGCCGGGATCACGTTGATCCGAACGTCGGTCGGGGATCGGTACCTGTTGGAGCGGATGATCTCGGAAGGGTGCAACTTCGGCGGGGAACAGTCAGGACATTTGATTTTCCTGGACCACAGCACCACCGGGGACGGGCTGATCTCAGGGCTGCAAATTTTAGCCTTGATGAAACGCACCGGCCGGTCTCTGTCCGACCTGGCCAGCTGCATGACGGCGGTGCCGCAAGTGCTTCTCAGCATCCAGGTGAAAGAGAAGCCCGATCTGGACGACCTGCCCAAGCTGCAGCAGGCGATTCGGAACGGGGAGGCCAGGTTGAACGGGACCGGCCGCGTGCTCGTCCGCTACTCCGGGACGGAACCGCTGGTCCGGATTATGGTGGAGGGGCAGCAGGATCAACTGATCCGCTCGGTTGCCGACGAACTGTCCGACGTCGTTCGCGCCTGTCTGGGGGGCATTCATTAAACGGCTCAGAGTTATCAGTGAGCAGTCTTCCGTTGTCAGTTCAAAAACTGATAACTGAGTACTGATAACTGAAACCCTCTTCGCGGTTCACGTCCTCTTCACAGTTCACGGGTAACGTTTCACGTCTCCATGCTTCTTCCTCTCACCGCGGGAGCACACGGGCGAGCGTCGACATGATCTTTGCCCTGACCATTTGTCTCGGACTGGGGGCCCTTGTGCTGCGCAAGGTGGACACGAGAGAAGCCATTCTGTTGTTGGCCCAAGCGGCGCTGATCGTGATCCTGATCACGATCCTTGAGCAGCATGCCCGCCGGGAATAACCGAGCCGCTGGTCTATGCTGTATCCTAAACGGAGGAAGGAAACCGATGGTTCGGACAGTTGAATGGAAGAACGGGGCGGTGCGGCTCCTGGATCAGAGCTTGCTCCCAGAGAAGGTCGTGTTCCTGGACTGCCGGGACTACCAGACCGTCGCCCGGGCCATTACTGAGTTGCGTGTGCGGGGAGCGCCGGCGATCGGGGTGACGGCGGCTATGGGAGTGGCCCTAGGCGCACAATCAGTGAATGCAACAAGTTATGATAATTTTTCGTATGCGATGCTTGAGGTATTTAACTGCCTTGCAGCCACGCGACCGACTGCCGTCAACCTGTTCTGGGCCATCGACAGGATGAAGCAGGCACTGGCGGCCTTGCGGGATCGGTCGGTGGCTGAGATCAAGCGGTGCCTCGTGGAGGAGTCGCAGCGCATCCTCGACGAAGACATTGCCATGAACAGGGCGCTGGGGCGACATGGAGCGGCGCTCGTCAAGGACGGGCACACCATCCTCACCCATTGCAACGCGGGGGCGTTGGCCACGGCCGGCTACGGCACGGCGCTCGGTGTCGTACGCGCCGCGTGGGAGGAAGGCAAGAAGATCCGGGTGCTGGCTGATGAAACCCGCCCCGTGCTGCAAGGGGCCCGTCTGACCGCCTGGGAGTTGATGCAGGACGGAATCCCGGTGACCCTGATTACCGACAACATGGCCGGGGCGCTCATGCAGCAGGGGCTGGTCCATCTCTGCATCGTCGGGGCGGATCGCATTGCGGCCAACGGCGACGTGGCCAACAAGATCGGAACCTATTCCGTTGCCGTGCTCGCCAAGGCCCACGGGATTCCCTTTTACGTCGCGGCGCCCCATTCCACGATCGACTTGGCGACGCCGTCGGGGGAGCAGATCCCGATTGAACAGCGTAACCCGCAGGAAGTGACGTCGGTCTGCGGGGGAGCCCAAGTGGCGCCGATCGGCGTCGAGGTCTTCAACCCAGCCTTTGACGTGACGCCGGCGTCCTACGTGACCGCCGTGATTACCGAGCGGGGGGTTTTCCAGCCGACTGAACTGACGGATCGCTTTCGTTCCTGAGCCGTACGCTCCCGCTCGTCGCTTGAATCCAGCCGAAGGCTTCCTCTAGAATGAGGTTGCTGTTGGGCGGCAAGCCTTATCAACCTCTACCGGAGAAAGCAACGGAACATGAGCGAAAGGACATTGGCCATCATCAAGCCTGATGCAGTCAAGAAGAAGGTGATCGGGGACATTATCGCGCGATACGAAGCCGTCAATCTCAAGCCGATTGCCATGCGCATGCTGTCGTTGTCGAAGGCGGCGGCGGAAGGGTTCTATGCCGTCCATCGGCACCGTCCGTTTTTCGACAGTCTGACCACCTTTATGTCCTCCGGGCCTGTCGTGGTGCTGGTTCTGGCCGGGGATGACGCCATCAAGCGTCATCGCGAGCTCATGGGCGCCACCGATCCGGCGAAGGCGGACCAGGGCACAATCCGGGCTCTCCACGGGACCTCCATAGAATACAACGCCGTCCACGGGTCCGATTCTCCGGATACCGCCCGATTTGAGATCGGGTATTTCTTTTCGGAGATGGAACTGGCGGTGCGGTGATCGAACGGGGTGCGACGTCCGACCGCCGCGCTTCAGCCGTCTTGCCGGCCATGTACGGCTCGCTCAGTCTGACCCCTGACGCGCCTCATCAAGGGATGAACTCAGGATCCTCCCGCTCTGTTCTGACCACGCTGTCCCGTTTGACCAGTACGCTGCTCGTCTCGATTCTCTTGTGGGCCGGGTGTAGTGCGCCGAAGGTCGCGCCGACCCATGGACCTGTTCGTGCAACCGGTCCTGCCGATCCGGCCATCGAAATCCAGTCCAGGCTCCTCCAGGAGGCTAAGCTCTCGCTTAGCCAGGGGCGTCACGAGACAGCCAGGTTGCTCCTGCAGCGCCTGCTCGCAGCCCATCCCAAGTCGCCGTCGCTTCCGGAAGCCCACTGGTGGCTGGCCCGCTCCTACGAGCAGACCGGTGAGATCCAGCAAGCCTTGACCCAGTATCGTCACATGATCCGGGCAGCCCCGGAGGGGGGCCTTGCGCTGCAAGCTCAAAAACGCATCGCCGAGCTGGAACAGGCCTTGGCGGCCATTCTTGGCGGAGGCGCCGGGCGCATCGCGATTCTGATTCCCGCGAGGCTCATGCCGCCGTCACAGACCCTCGAAACGTGGGTGCGGGAGCTCGTTGAGGCCGGCGTCACAACCCTGGTGGTGGAGGCGGGCACGACCCAGGCGTGGAAACAGCCACAGGGAGAGGACGGACCGTCACGGTCCCAAGGGGCGCGCCAAGCCGGCGTCTATTTTCACACCCACTGGGCTCCGATGGTTCGAGATGTCGTTGGACAACTGATTCCTGTCGCCCATCGGCACGGGCTTCGAGTTTACTCGGCTGTTGCCCTCTGGCGTATGAGCTGGCTTGAGCCTCACCTGGGGTGGACCGAGCAGGCCTATGACAGGACGAAGCAGCAGCTTGTTGCGTCGGAGAAATTGGACCTCCTGCACCCGGCCTTTCAGGAGTACCTCATCGGCCTGCTCACTGATCTGGCTGCTGGCGGAGTCGATGGAGTCCTTTTCCTGGCCGATGTCCATCTGGAATCAACCGCTACCCCGGGATTCAGCCCCTACGGGCTCAGGGCTTTTGAACGGGATTTCGGCGTCAAGCTAGATCCTGAGACGCTTGTAACCTCGGCCAATGCCGTGATCCCCGTGGAGTCCCAGCGGGATTCTGCTCCGGAGTTGTGGCAGTGGGTCGGCTGGAGAGCCAGAGAAACGCTCAAGGTGATAGATCGGTTGCGACACGCACTCCGCAAGCAGTCGCCCGGCATTCAGGTTGCGCTGGAAGTGCATCCTGAAGCCGTGACCGACCCGACCAGGGCGCTTGTCCGACTGAATGAAGACTTTCTGGAAGCCAAGCGATTGCGGTTTGACGCGTACGTTATCGGCGGGCCGCTCTCAGTTGGATCGGGAGAAGAAGAGCGTGTGAACGGGGTCGTCAAGCGGGCCGTAGAATTGCTCGGCGGTGCCGGGCGCATTTGGGTGACGGTGCCTCTGTCAGGCAAGGACATTGCGCGGGAGCTTGCCGCATTCAAGTTGGAGGCAGACCGCTCGTTAATCGGCACCGGCACGGGGGTCATCTACCGGCCGATCGTGAACGGACCGACCGGCGCCGTTCCTTGACAAATCAAGTCTGCTGCAACTAGGATCGCCCGACAATTTTCCTGATCGTCCGGCGCGTTTTTCGTCAAGGAGAAAGAGCGATGGAGCCGACCAATTTGCGGTACCATGAAGAGCACGAGTGGATCAGGGTCGAGGGCCGACAGGCCACCCTGGGGATCAGCAATTTTGCGCAGGATGCGCTCGGGGACATTGTGTTCATCGAGCTGCCGAAGACGGGGACGGTGGTCACGGCCGGGCAGCAGATCGGGGAGGTGGAATCCACGAAAACGACCTCCAGCATCTATACCCCCGTGAGCGGCACGATCGTCAAGATTAATCCCGACTTGAAGGATCATCCGGAAGTCGTCAATTCGGATCCCTACGGCGAAGGCTGGATGGCCGTGATCGACCTGTCCGACCCGAAGCAAGTGGACGGGCTGATGACCGCCGCCCAGTATGACACCTTCCTGGCTTCTAACAAATAATCATGCCGGGACAGACACACATCGTGATTCTGGGCGCCGGACCGGGCGGGTACGTGGCGGCAATCCGGGCGGCCCAACTTGGAGCCCGCGTGACCGTGGTCGAGAACCAGGCGCTCGGCGGCGTCTGCTTGAACTGGGGCTGCATTCCGAGCAAGGCCCTGCTGGCGGTGGTGGAATTGGGGGAGAAGGCCAAGAAGGCAGCCGAGATGGGTCTGCAGCTCGGCGGAGCGGTCAGCTACGACTTGGCCCGTATGGTCGCCCGGAAAAATAAAGTCGTAGGTGGGTTGGTCAAAGGAATCGCGACGCTGTTGAAAACGTGGCGCATCGACCATCTGGACGGGACGGGCACCTTGCTCGATGAGCGGACGGTCTACGTCGTCAAGCGGGATGGGGGCGAAGCCAAAGTCCAGGCGGACGCCGTCGTTCTGGCGACCGGTTCCTCCTGGCCCAACCTTCCGTTGTTTCCCATCGACGGTGGGCAGATCATCACGAGCAAAGAGGCGTTGGATCTGACCGCGATCCCGTCCAGCCTGCTGATCATCGGTGGAGGCGTTGAAGGCTGCGAGTTCGCTTCCCTCTATAGCGGCCTCGGCACGCAGGTGACGATGGTCGAGCTCATGCCGCGCATCCTGCCGTTGGAAGACGAGGAAATTGCTTCTTTCATGGACCGAGAGTTAAAGAAACAAGGCGTGACGATCCAGACCGGCACCACAGTGGACAGGCTGGAGCGGCAAAGCGGACCGGTGAAGGTCATCCTGAAGGACGGGACGACGATTGAAGCAGAGAAGCTGTTGGTGTCGGTCGGGCGAGGGTTCAACAGCAGCGGGATCGGCCTGGAAAAGGTCGGTATACAAGTCGGGAAGCGGGGCGAGATTCTCGTGAATGACCGGTTGGAGACCAACGTACCGGGCGTCTATGCGATCGGCGATGTGGTCGGCAAGGCCATGCTGGCCCACGTGGCGTCCGCCCAGGGGAAAGTCGCGGTCGGGAACATCATGGGCCACTCACGAGCGATCGCCTACGATGTGGTTCCAGCAGGCATCTTCACCCTGCCTGAGATCGGCCGGGTCGGCTTGACGGAGCAGCAGGCACGCGAGCGAAGCGCCACGCTGGGACGCAAGCCGGACACGGATGTCAAGGTCGGTCGGTTCCGCTACATGGGGCTGGGAAGAGCGCAAGGGGCCGGGGAGACCACCGGCCTGTTCAAAATCATTGCCGATGCGAAGAGCGGAGCGATCCTGGGCGTCCACATCGTCGGCTCCCATGCAGCCGATCTCGTGCACGAAGCCGCGCTCGCCATGCAACTTGGGGCGACGGCCTCCGCGGTGGCCGACATGATCCATGCCCATCCGACCTTGGCCGAAGGGATGATGGAAGCGGCCGAGGATGTGGAAGGAATGGCGATCCATCTCGCACGCCAACGAACGTCCTAAAGTCTGAAAGTCGTCAAGTCGTACAGTCTTGAGACTTTCGATATTTTGACTCACGGACTTTCTAGACTATGGTCCAGTCGTTGCTGATCAAACTTGCCATGTTGGCGAGCATCGTCGCCCTGGTCCTCTTGATCGGATGGCCGACCGGGCAGGACTCCCCCGCCGATTCGCTCCGCGTCGCTGCCCAGGACTCGGCCACGCTTAACCCCGATCATGACGCTGCATCGAGGCACGATGCAGGTAACGGCGTCTTGCAGCCGAGGGAAGCCGACCGTGCGTCACAGAAGGCCAAGCTCAATATTAATCGCGCGACGGTCCAGGAGTTGCAAGCTTTGCCCGGTATCGGAGAGGTTCTGGCCCAGCGAGTGGTTCAGTATCGGGGCGTGCATGGGCCGTTCAAGACAATCGAAGGTCTGATGAAAGTGAAAGGGATCGGGCCGAAGCGCATGGATCAGCTCCGGCCTCTGTTGGTGGCCGGGGTGCCGGTCTCCTCCCATCAGCAGACGTCCCCGCTCGGTCGTGAGGCGGCGGGTTTAGGGAAAAGGCAAGGGCTGTGAAGGAACTGGAACGCCAATTAGGCTTGATCCTCCGTGGGGCGGCGGAGGTCATCCAGCAGAGCGAGTTGGAATCCAAGCTGGCTCGGTCTCTGAAAGAGAAACGCCCCTTGCGAGTCAAGGCCGGCTTTGATCCCACCGCGCCGGACCTGCACCTCGGCCACACGGTGTTGATTCACAAGTTGAAGCACTTCCAGGAGCTCGGCCACCAGGTGATTTTTCTGATCGGCGATTTCACCGGCATGATCGGAGACCCGACCGGTGTCTCCGAGACCCGCGTCGCCCTCACAAAGCAACAGGTGCTGGAGAATGCCAAGACCTATGAGCGGCAAATCTTCAAGATGCTCGACCCCCAGCACACGACCGTGGTCTTCAACAGCCAATGGATGAGTCCCATGACAGCGGAAGACTTGATCCAGCTCAGCGCCCACTACAGGGTGGCTCGGATGCTGGAGCGAGAGGATTTCCATACGCGCTACCACGAGCAGAAGCCGATCAGCATCCACGAATTCCTCTATCCCCTTATCCAAGGCTATGACTCGGTGGCGCTCAAGGCCGATATGGAACTGGGCGGAACGGACCAGAAGTTCAACCTGCTGGTCGGGCGCGATCTCCAGCGAGACTATGGGCAGGAACCGCAGGTGGTGCTGACGATGCCGTTGCTGGAAGGGACCGACGGGGTCCGGAAGATGAGCAAGAGCTTCGGGAACTCCATCGCGCTAGAGGACCGTCCGTCGGACATGTTCGGAAAGGTCATGTCTATCAGCGATACGCTTATGCTGCGATACTATGAATTGCTGACCACGGAGAATCTGGAAAGTATCAAGGCTTCTCATCCGATGCAAGCCAAGCAAAAGCTGGCGGAACTGCTCGTAGCTCGCTATCACGGGAGCGAGGCTAGTCGGCAGGCCAAGGCCGATTTCCAGCAGAAATTTCAGGAACGGGAGTTTCCTTCCGAGCCGGATATCCATATGACGTTGACGGTAGACGATATGCTAGAGAAAGACGCCAGAAGCAGCAGCAGTCTTCAACTCGTGGCCCTGATCGCAAAAACCAACGAGTCCAGCAAGAGCGAAGCGAGACGACTGATCATTCAAGGGGGGATCGAAGTCGATGGCAAGAAGGAAGCCGATCCTGACAAGCTCATTACTTTCACGCTAGGGCAACAACGTCGTCTCAAGATCGGTCGGCGAAAGTTTGCCGTTGTAGAATTTAGGCCCTGAATCGATAGCCGCTTTCTTGACTTGGTGGCAGAGGCAGCGTAGGATTCGATGTGTCTTCTGGCATCTGATAAGGAAGTCCGCATCCACTTCCGGTGTAAGCCGGGCACGACATATGATACGGGTCTGCGAGCGCCGGTCATTCAAGTATCATTGCCCTTCGTCGAGCAGGAATCGGGCGGGCGTAGCTCAGTGGTAGAGTCCTAGCTTCCCAAGCTAGTTGTCGTGGGTTCAAATCCCATCGCCCGCTCCAAACTGCCGTAAGATGGTCAACGTGCATCGTCATTCAGTAGCTTGACGAGCAAGATAGATTTGGACCCACGACAAGGGGGATTTCGAAGGGGGCGTACCCCCTTCGTGGGGATCGTACAAGGGGGCTGGCCCCCTTTGTAGGAGCCGGCGAGGCAAGCGTCAGGGCCGAGCCGGCGACGGAGTGGGTTCAAATCCCATCGCCCGCTCCATACCTCGCTTGCATGAGTAGAGAGTGATTTTCCATTTCAAAGTTCTTCCAGGGATTTGAGGGACTGCCTGTGAACCCTCATGTCCTTTTGTTGTTTCAGTTTCTGCGAATGAGTGGCGGCAAGGGTGAGTGCAAGCTTGTGTTTGTCAAACAGTCTTGAGCCTCGGCGGGGACTGGAATGAACCGACAAGGGGAGGTACGGCGATCATGATGAGAGACAGGGTGGTGCTGGGTTTGAGCATGGCGGCTGGGATGGTCGGTGGGACACTGGCGGGCTTTTTGTTGGCTGGAACGCCGGTGATGGCCCAGGAAGGAGCGGGCCCGGAGCGCAAAATCGTAAGCGCGGAGGAGTTTCGTCTGGTGGACAAGGCGGGTGCCGTCCGGGCCCTCATTTCCTTCTCGGGCGCTGGAGATCCATATTTGCAGTTGACCGATCGGAAGGGAGTCGATCGGGTCTGGCTCGGGGTCGCGACCGAAACCGGCCTGGCTGTGCGGGATGTCACCACCAAGACGCGAGTGCTGCTGAGCCTTGGCCCTGACGGGGACCCGTCCCTCGTGCTGAGGAACCGGCAGCATAAAGCCCGCTTGTTTACCCCAGAGTAAACCTGTTTGTTTTCGAAAAACGAGCAGCTCCGGCCGCGGGATCACTGGGGCCGGGGTTGCCAGTCTTTGCTGTGGCGTTATTGCAACAAAGAAGCTGCATTTCCTCACGCCGGCCATTCAAGTCCGGCCTCTTTTCAACCGACTCTATTCTAAGCGGTTCTTCTATATCTAACCGGCTGGTGAGATCATGATCCTTCAGCGGGTCGTGCTGATAGTGTGGTGCCTCTTTTTTAACCTTCCTTCGGCCGGGTGGGCTGAAGAGTCTATCCGGACGATCATCACCAAAGACGGCAAGCAAGTTGAGGGAACGATCGTCGGCGGGTCGCTCACGATCAAGTCGGCGATCAAAACGCGCGAGATCGAGGCCCGGCGCATTCATGCCCTGTCACGCAACCTGCTGAAGGATGACGAGGGGCATACCCTTGTCGGTGCGCTGACGATCCTCGGCGGAGACATGCAGGTGATGACGGACAAGGGCACGGTGACCATCCCGGCGCAGAACATTGAGCTGATCAAGGCAACGGACATGTTCATGACGCCACGGCATCCAAGCGGTGGCGGGACGGCCGGCGAAGGGTCGCAGGACCCGGCGCAGCTCATCCTCGGCCGGTGGCAGGATTCCTCCAGCATCACTTGGGAGTTCTTCAAGGATGGAACGCTGGTGTCGGGCCAGCTTGCCGGACGCTACAGCTTCGTCGGCTCTCATCGGGTCAAGATCGAGGTCAATTCGCCGGTCGGGATGCAGGAGGGACCGGCCTTTGTGATGCCGGGCATGCAGGCAGTCCGCGTCTACGAGATCGTGGATCTCTCTGGCGAGCAGTTCGTCTGGGACTACCAGGGCAATCAGATGACCCTGACACGTGTTCCTTAGCCTTCCGCGCGTTGTTCCGACCGGAGGGGAGAAACGAGGGGGGCCAGACGAGGCTAGACGGCTTTCTTCACGAGGCCGGTGCGGAGGCAGCGGGTGCAGACCCGGATCCGCCGATGGGACCCGTTCACCAGCGCCCTGACGGTTTGGAGATTCGGACTGAAGGTGCGCTTGGTTTTGTTGTTGGCATGGCTGACATTATGTCCGAATTGATGCCCCTTGCCACAGAGATTACATATGAACGCCACGATGAGGCTCCTTCTTTGAACGACTGTTCGTTGTCTACAGACGGAGCCTATGCTACCATACGGTCGCCCCGTCTGACAACTCTCTCCACGTGCCAGGTCAGGGGCTTCCGCGGACCTAATGGAGCAACTTCAGCATATCGTGCAGCGCCTGGCCCGCCCCATTGAGTTTGCCAGCCGTGACGCCTACGCCCATCTGTCCACGGTCAAGAATCTCGGCTCCTTCGTATCCCGTCAGGTCGTCGAAGCCCTGGCCGAGCACATCTATCCCCCTGTCATTGAAACCGATCTGTTAACCCTGCGTCAGCTTTTTGCCGATTACGAAACGGTTCTCGATCAGGCGGAGCGGAAGCGTCGCCTTGTCGGTGCTCGAGCTATCCTTAACCGGCTTGAGACGGCGGCTGGACAGGGGCATGGAGTCATGAGCCAGGACAACGCCGCGTCGCCCATTCGCCGCGTCACCGCGTCGGAGACACGGGGACACGGGGACGCGGGGACGCAGCATGCCACTCACCCCGCACTCTCGGCACGGGACTTATGGAATATCCCGATTCGCTTTGCGAAGGGGGTGGGGCCCAAGCGCGCCGCCTTGATGGAACGGCTGGGGATCCGGACGGTCGAGGATGCCCTCTGGTTTCTCCCGTGGCGATATGAAGACCGCTCAGTAGTCACTCCCATCGGACAACTTACGATAGGCACGAAGGCGACGATTTGCGGGGTGGTGCGCCGGAGCCATCTCAAACGAACCGCCCGCCGCCGCATGAACATCCTGGAGGTGACCGTTGAGGATGCCACGGGCACGTTGCCGTGCGTGTACTTCAACCAGCCCTATTTGGAGGCGGTGCTGAAACCGGGCGCCCGCGTCATGATGAGCGGGCTTGTGACGGCGAGCCGAAGAGGCTGGCCCGACCTGCGGATGGACGCCCCCCAGTACGAAGCCTTGGGAGAAGACCATGAGACACCGTTGCACGTGGGGCGCATCGTACCCATCTATCACGAAACAAAGGGGCTGACGTCTCGGCTTCTTCGAGTCATTCTCAGGAGCCTGCTGGATCACTATGCGGCTGGGGTGGACGAGGTGCTGCCGGCTCCCGTGCGAGAGCGGCTCCGTCTGCCGGCCTTCTCGACCGCCGTCACTGCTGTTCATTTTCCTTCGTCCCCAGCCGATCTGGAAGCTCTGGACCGTGGAACCACCGGAGCGCATCGGCGACTGGCTTTTGAAGAGTTCTTCGTCCTGGAGCTGGCCCTGGCTCTTCGGAAACGGTCCGTGGAAGAGGAGGTCAAGGGCATCCGGTTCGACGGCGGGACACAACTTCTTGTCCGCTTACGGAAACTGCTGCCGTTCCAATTGACGGCTGCGCAAGAGCGGGTCTTGTCCGAGATCCAGCGTGATATGGCCTCGCTCCGGCCCATGAATCGGCTGATCCAGGGCGACGTGGGTTGCGGGAAGACCGTCGTGGCCCTGGCGGCGATGGTGACCGCCTGCGGGTCCGGGTACCAGGCCGCCCTCATGGTGCCGACAGAGATCCTGGCCGAGCAACATTATTTCAACTTGCGCCATCTCCTTCACACTCTTGGGCTGGAGGCGGTTTTGCTGAAGAGCGGCGGCACAGCCAAGGTGCGGACTGTGGCTCTTGACAAGATCAGGTCGGGAGAAGCACATGTCGTCATTGGAACCCACGCCTTGATCCAAAAGGGCGTCCAGTTCGCCAGGCTCGGGCTGGCAGTGGTGGATGAGCAGCACAAGTTCGGGGTCTTGCAGCGGAAGACCCTGCTGGAGAAAGGGTACCGTCCGGACGTGCTCGTGATGACGGCTACGCCCATTCCTCGGACTCTCGCCATGACGGTCTACGGCGATCTGGATCTGTCGGTCATCGACGCCTTGCCGCCCGGGCGCAAGCCGGTCGTGACCTGGCTCTTCAACGACTCCCAGCGGCGTCGGGCCTACCGCGTGCTTCATGATGAGTTGCGGGTCGGTCGTCAGGGCTACGTCGTCTACCCTCTGATCGAGGAATCGGAGAAGGTGGACCTGCAGGCGGCAATCCAGGGGGCGGAGCGGCTCCAGAAGGAGGAATTCCGATCCTCCCGCGTGGGCTTGCTCCACGGCCGTCTCAAGACCGATGAGAAAGAGCGGGTGATGGCGGCTTTCAAGGCGGGAGAGATCCATATTCTGGTCGCCACGACCGTGATCGAGGTCGGGGTGGATGTACCGAACGCGACCGTGATGCTCGTGGAACATGCCGAGCGCTTCGGCCTCGCGCAGTTGCATCAGTTAAGGGGGCGGGTCGGCCGCGGCGCGCAACAGTCCTACTGTCTGCTCCTGGCTTCGGGCGGAAGGAGGGCCGAGGGTGGAGAATCCCTGCTAATGTCGGAGACCGGACCCTCTTCTCGTGGCTCCGGCGCTCAGCCGGCACGGCGCCGGCTGGACGCGCTCGTCAAGAGCTCGGATGGGTTTGTCATTGCCGAGGAGGACCTGCGCATCCGGGGACCGGGGGAATTTTTCGGGGTGCGACAGTGGGGACTGCCGGAGTTCCGCGCGGCTAACTTGGTTCGTGACGGCGCGCTGCTGGAGCAGGCCAGGCAAGAAGCCTTTGCGCTGCTGGCGTCCGATCCGCACTTGACCCATCCGGCCCATCACGCGTTGAAGACTCTGATGTTGCGCCGGTGGAAGGCCAAGCTGGATCTGGGGGCGGTGAGTTAGAAGGGCGAGAGGCAAGGGGTGAGGGGATAAGAGCCTCCGACCCAGAGCCCCGTGCCTCTCGTCATTTGGAGGAAACATGGGCATTCTGCAGCGCATCAAGCATGATTTAAAGACCGGCTGGGCTCACCTCCGCTACGGGACCGCGCGGGCCGCTAACCGTGCGCTGGAGGAGGCGGAATTACTCGGCTTCCGGTTGGAGCTGCGCAAGCTGGACGACCGGCTCAAGGACCTCTATCGCGATATGGGGGAGCGGGCCGTCGAGCTCCATGAACGTGGTGAACCGGCTGAACAGATTTCCTCTGACTTCGAGATCACCCGGGGAGCCGACCAGGTCCAGATGCTGAAAGCCGAGCGGGCCAAGCTTCTGGCTGACCTGAATGAGACCCAAACCTCCCCCTGATTGCCTACGGATGAGCCTAAGCCACCGGCTCATCGCCTCTCGTTCAATACCATCACGATGATTTTGGCTGGGATCGACATCGGAACCTTGACCTGCCGGCTGTTGATCGCCCTGGTTGAGGACAACGGGCATCTGGTCGAGCTGCGGTCGGATCGGCGGGTCCTGCGCCTTGGTGAAGGCCTGGACCAGGGAAAACGGCTGCTTGTCCCGGCCATGCAGCGTGTCATTGGGACGTTACGCGAGTGGCGAGAGGTGATCGACACCCATCAGGTGGACGGGGAAATTGTGGTCGCCACGAGCGCCGTGCGGAATGCCGTCAACCGCGACGAATTCCTGGCCAAGGTCAAGCAGGAGATGGGACTGGCGGTTGAGGTCATCAGCGGAGAAGAAGAGGCTCGTCGGACGATGTTGGGTATCCGAAGCGGTCTTCCGGCCGACGTGACCGCCATCCTGGGTCTGGACATCGGCGGCGGGAGCACCGAATTTATCCTGGACCGGCCGGGGAGACCGCCGGTCGTCCGTTCCGTCGAGCTCGGGGTGGTGCGGCTCACGGAACGGTGTCTGGCGCATGATCCGCCGACGGTCCAGGAACTGGTGGAGGCCCGGAGCCTGGTCAAGCGCAGCGCCCAGACCGTGCGGACCGCACTCGACGACCTTGCGGGCGTGACCTTTGTGGGCACGGCCGGCACGATCACCACGTTGGCGGCCATGGCTCAGAAGCTCCCGGTCTATGTCGGGTCCCGCATCCACAACTACCGGTTGAGCCTGGAGGACACCCGGAGGCTGGAGGCGGAGGTCCTCGCCTGCACGAAAGCTCAGCGAACGAAATTATTGGGGCTGGAGCTAGGCCGGGAAGATGTGATCGTGGCCGGCACGATCATTTTGCGCGAGGTCATGGAAGTCATGGGGTTTGCCGTGTGCCTGGTCAGCGATCTGGGCCTTCGTGAAGGGATTGTGCTGGATCTGGCGGCCCGCCTGCGCAACCGTGAAGCATGAGGCGTGAAACGTAAGGCGTAACGACACACCTATTCATTTTCTGTTTCTGTCCGCCTTACGCCTGACGCCTAACGGGTTCATCGTCCCTGTGAGTACCAGCGAAACCCCTTCGTTTCCTGAAAGGCGGCGCGCGGAGCTGTCCCTGGTTTTTGCAGGAGCAGGACCTTAAAGTCCCAGAGCCCGAACCAAGCCGGGTCGATGATCTCGTGATAGTGGCAACCCAGGAGCTTGGGCAGCATGGGACCGAGGGCCTTGCTCAGTTCCGCTTCCGTGTAGGCCCGGATGGCGAAGGGTTTCCCTTGCGCCGCGCAGAACCGCTGAATCGTATACGCGGCGCCGGTGCAGAGCAGGCGGGTGTCCGGCTTGATCATGAAAAATTGCGGTAAGGCGACATGCTGTTCCTGAAAACCCAGCCAGCGTGAGACATGCTGCAGGTGCCTGTACTGGACTTCATATTCCGTATGGCCTGGCAGCTTGACGGACGCCGGCCAGCCTTCCTCGATCCCGAATTCAATCAGGATCGCGCGACCGCCCGGCTTGAGGACGCGCCAGAGCTCGCTTACAAACCGGATCGGCCCCAGGTTGAAGATGAACTCCTGCGGCAGGTCAGGATCAAGAGGCAGCCGGACACGTCTGATCCAGTCCAGCGCTTCCTGGTGCAGGGGCGTGGTGCCCTTGCCGGATTCCACTTCTTGCCTGGTCAACAGCACCGGAGTCATGTCGGCCAGGTTTTCGTTGTCGATGACCAGGTCCACGGACGCGCTACGGAAGGGCAGCCATTCCGCGTTCCCCTGCGTGCCGCTGCTCCGCCATCCTGTTTCTCGGGCGAGCCTGAGCTGAGAAGGAATGAAAGGACTGGTGAGGTCCAGGAACAGGTACCGGACTCCATCCTTCTCGGTCGGCGATAGTTCGGCCGCCATTTCACGAGCCACATAGCCAAGCCCGCCCCCGACTTCGACGACGTTTTGAGGCTTGGGGTTCCACCAGCCGAGGCGGCGGAGGTGCTGGGCCAGCAGGCGTCCGTAGGTCAAGCCCTGCAGCGCCTCGCTGGGCTCTCGAAAGAGGTGGGAGACGGTCGTCTCGATCTGGTCGAAGTGGCCCTCCTGCGTGGCGATGTCGTGGCGGTGAAATTCGGATAGGTGCTCCGCTCCCTCGAACCCCTGGGAGCTGGACCAGCCCTCTCGAATTTGCTGGAGCAGGAGATCCCACTTGGCGCTGCTGCGGTGCTGTCCAGACGGAGGCTCGGCGCCGAAATAACAGAGGGAATAGCGGGGCAGGGACCAGCGTTCCAGGTGCCAACGGCCGGTCTCCCCATCCGGACCGCAGACCCACTTACCGTATTTCTCCAGGAGCCAGGAGACCGTGACATGCCCACTCAAGGAATTCAGGAGCTCAATCCCCATCCGGTTCAAGCGAACCAGCGGCAGGCGATCGTCGAGTGGGGTGAGCCACCACTCGACGGGTGCATGTTGATAGATCACCATGTCGGGCATTCTCCAGACGCGCAGGTTCAGTACGTCGCCCGTCAACGCGAGTGGTTCCTGGAGTGTCGGCATCTGGTTCATGGGTGGAGGATCTGTTCGAGTGCGTGCTGGTGGCAGAAGGGTACACGAAGGGCTGGCATGAGGCAAGCCACGGACGGGGGGCCGGAATCAGCGGGGAGATGGCCTCAGGTCTGTGAAGGAGTTGGTGCTGGCTCGACGACGATGAGCACGCCTCGCATGATCGGATGCAAGCCGCAATGGTAGGGGTAGCGTCCCGGAGGCAGACCGGGAACCGTATAGTGGCCGTTCGGAGCTACTGCCCCCGAGTCAAAGGCACAGGGCCCCTCCGTGAGGCAGCCGTCGTGAATGACCGTGTGCGGGGAGGGAGTCGGATTATCCCAGCGGATGGGGGCGCCGGTTGTGACGGTGGCCGCCGCCGGCAGAAAGTAAGGAGAGATGCTCTCGATAATGATCTGAAACTGAGGAGGAGTGGCCAGGGCAGGCAGGGCCCCCAGCGTCAACAGTCCCACCATGAAGACTATTCCCCTCAGTTCCTTCACGTTCTTGCTCTCATGAATTTTTGGGACATGTTTTCGCCCGACATTTTCCTCGATATGCGAAACGCGGGAAAATTTATATCGTATTGCATTATACCATAATATCATGTGCTTCTTCGGCTGACAGCGACCGTGTAGAATTTTTGAGTGTCCCGGGGTCTGCCGATCCCGTGAAGTCGAGCGATTCCCGGCGGTTGTGCTGTGATGGAGTGTCGCTTCTTTTGGCTCACGCGAGAAAGGCTTTGCGAAGGCGGATCAGGAAGGCATTGACTATTTCGGGGTCTGGGTGGTGCGTACAGAGGGTCAACCTTCGAGTCGCTTCTTGGGTCAGACCCTCCCCCAGGTCGATGATCTGGCCGGTGCTGAAGGCTCCAGCTTTGATTTTCACGATGGTCTCGCCGATCTGAGTCTCACCGATCCGAATGGTAAAGGTGCCGGTCGCAAGCAGCTCGCAGAGACCGTGCAGCACCCGCACGTATGCCACGGCATACTTTGCCGGGCGGGAATCCTTTTTCTCCAGCAATTTTTTCCGCTGGTTGACGGCATAGCCGGTGAACGCCTCGTAGGCGCGCTCCGGCTCCCAGCAGGCGGAGAAGAGCGAACGGAGCTCGGTGCCCCACTGATCGATGGAGACGATCGGGGCCAGGAAGGTCTCCAGGATCAGCGGATGGCTTTGGACGGCCAGCGAAAGGAACCGACCGACTTCCCAGGAAGTCTCATCTTCGTCTCCCTCGCTCATCCGGACTCCCTGGTACTTGGCGTCCAGACGGAGCAGTTCGGCGGTGGGAATCACAAAGACGCTGCGGTAGTCGGCATCACTCTCAGGCCCGGCGAGCCCGTGGGCCTGCGAACCGACGAGCACTTTCAGGATGTGATGGGATGCTTGCATGGGATCGAGTTGTCATACTATACCGATTGTCTGCTTCTGGCTAGGGGAGGGGAGTAGAAGGCTCTTCCTCTCCTTGCTATACTGAACGCCCTGGCCATCAGTATCAGCGCGCCGCCAGAGGGTGACGCGCTTCGGGGATCCGGTCATGTCAGCGTTGTTTCGACTCATCGTTGCGGTGTTCTTGCCTAGCTTCTGGGGTCTTCCTCAGCCGGTGTTGGCCTTCACCATCACCGCCCCAGCGAAGGGCACGGTCCTGCACGCGGGACAGGACATTACAGCCAGCGTCGACCTCGGCTCTGAAGTCGGGGTGCGACTCGTCCAATACTACTGGTATCGCCAGGGCGATGAACCGTTGGTTTCTCAGCAGGCGCAACCGTCCCTGGTCGCGACCTCCTCTTCCATCCCTCCCTATGGCGGCAGGCTGAAGGTGCCGCCGGAGGCGATCGGCCAGATGCGCCTGCTGGCCGTCGGTGAGGTGACCAGGGGCCGGCTGGCGGGGCAGGAAGAATTCGATGAGATCCTGGTCCAGATCGAGCCGCCGGCGGACCTGACCGGCATCGAGTTCGAGGTGGAAAAACCCTGGCGCCTGGACACCTTGGGCAAGATTCATGAGATCCCTGTGGTCGGACAGTTCGCCGATGGAGTCGTGCGCCGGATCGGGGGAGCCTCTGCCGGCAGCCGGTTTCAGAGTTCGAGCGATCAAGTGATTATGTTGCTTGCCGGCGGTCTGCTGCGGGTCGTCGGCAATGGGAGGGCCACGCTGACCGTAACAAACCGAGGGAAGGAAGGCACGCTCGACGTCGTTGTGAAAGCGAACGCCGAGCTCAACCAGATCCCGATCGCCCGCGCCGGTCCTGACTTGACTGTCAAGGCCGGGGCGACGGTGCAATTGAGTGCGCTCGGAAGCTCCGATCCAGATGGGGACCCCCTCAGGTATGAGTGGGAGCAGATCAGGGGCAACAAAGTCTCGCTGCTCGACGCCAACAGTCCCAAAGCGACGTTCGTGGCCCCCAGGGTTTCAGCCAAACGTCTCTTGACCTTCAAGCTGCGGGTGACCGATATGAAGGGACCGGATACGGTGAAGGGAGCGGACAGCCTCCCTTCATACGTCAACGTGTGGATCGATCCCTGAGCCTCCAAGAGCCTTCCCCGCTGACCGATCGTTTGACTGAATGGATCTGAAGGGCTGCCGTCTCCCACGTAGTTCGCCTCAATCGGATGGGTCGGAGGGCGGTTGCAAGAACAGGCCGATTCGTGCTAGATGGTGCCGCGAGGGGTCCGGATGTGTCGGGACGTTGATTAAAAGCTCATTCGCGGAAAACGAACTAGCCGCCGCCAGTGGACCCGGCGAGAGCCTCTGGGTCGAGCGATCAAAGTGAGCGGTTCAAGCAAGCGCGGAATTGACGT